>JAGQOS010000051.1 GCA_020427265.1 Planctomycetales bacterium | reverse complement strand
GTGCCTGGAAACGCTTGTCGTCTACTGGTCCAAGAACGAAACCACGTCGAGCGTGCAGGTGATTACGCCGACCGCCGAGCGCGTGGAAGAAATTCAAGAGCAACTCGCGAAACTGCTCTTCGCCAACGCTAGTTGAACGAGGATCTACGCTTGCACGGATCGCTGAAAACCTTGCTTGTCTTGGCGACGCTCTGTGCCGCCGGTGGCGCGCAATGCCAACGGCTCACCGTGCCGTTTGCCAATCAACCACCCCAGCCGCCGCGCGCCCTGCCTGAATACCCGACACTTTCACAGGTGATCGAAACAGTCAACACCAGCACGGCCCGAGTGCAATCGCTATCCAGCTCATCGCTGCGGATTACGGCCGCAGGCACGCCTTCGCTATCGGGGCAACTGGCGATCGAACGCCCCAGCCGCTTTCGCCTAAAGGCCCATACGGCGATCACAGGACCGGAGGTCGACTTGGGCAGCAATGCCGACGAGTTCTGGCTATGGGTGCGTCGTGGGCAGCCGCCAGCGCTCTATACCTGTCGGCATGACCAGTTTCCGTACAGTGCGGCGCGCGCTGTTGTGCCAATCGATCCGCAATGGCTTATCGAGGCGGTCGGTCTACCGACACTCGACCCCGCGGGCCAGCACTACGGTCCTGAAACGGTGCGTCCAGGACGGCTCGAGGTACGTTCGATTGTTGCCTCACCAACAGGACCGATGACGCGGGTGACACAGATCGATGCGCGAGGCGGTTTCGTAGTGGAGCAACACGTTTACGATTCGCAGGGCACGCGCGTGGCGAGCTCCATTGGCAGTCGGCACGTTTACGATCCAACCTACGGTGTAACACTGCCGCGCCAGATTGATATTCAAATGCCGTCCGGGCAGATCAATTTGCGATTGGAATTGAACGAGCTAATCGTCAATCGGCTGGTGGGCGATCCCAGCCAAATGTTTCTCAAGCCGTTTTACGAAGGCTTCCCCGAGGTAAACCTGGGACAGACCGCGCCCACGCTGCCGGCCGGCTATCCGCTCAGCTTGCCGACGCCGTAGTTCCCACAATTCAGACCGATACGCCACATGCGAAAGCATGCCTGTCAGATCGCGTCGCCGCCGCGTTCACCGGTGCGGATACGAATGCAGTCGTCCATGGGCACAACAAAGATCTTGCCGTCGCCAATCTCGCCGCTTTCGCCAGTGCGTCCGCCCTTGATGATGGCGTTGATTGTCGGCTCGACAAACTCTTCGTTTACGGCGATTTGCAACTGAACCTTGCGTAACAGATTCACGGAGATCTCCCGACCGCGGTAGTACTCGGTCTGTCCGCGTTGGCGGCCGAACCCCTGCACGTCGAGCACGGTAAGGCGGAAGACCTCGACTTCGGTCAAAGCGTTTTTGACGGATTCGAGCTTGTCGGGTTGGATGATGGCAAGGATCAGTTTCATCGTAGGAGGATTCCGCAATAGTCTACGCAATTGGGCCGAGCTGTCGACCGGAAGGGCGTGTGGCCTTTTCAGAGCATCGTAGCCGCCGAAATTCTTGCACTCAAGTCCAATCGGATCTGGCTTGGTCGCCCATTCGGTCCTACATGGCGGCAGGCCGGCGCATAAAAAACCCCGGCCGCGGGAGGGATTAGGCGGCTTTCCCTCCCGCGACGCGGGGCAATCTCCAGGCCCAGGCAAAGGCCGAAGAAGCGTAGGTTTCTGAAGTCTCGTTTTCACCTCGTCACAAGGAGCCCCCGGTCCGGTGGACCAGGCGGTTTGCCCACCAGACCAAAGGGCGTCCTTCTGGGCGAAGCAGCAAAGGAGAACTCTTAACTGGCAACAACAGGCTCGGGCTTGCGATCCGGCGTATTAAAACCGGCACCAAAGACTGCATCAGACGGATAGGCATGCATGCCGTGCTCGGAAATATCGAGACCAGCCATCTCTTCTTCTTCCGACACGCGGAGGATCCCGATCGCCTTGAGAGCGAGGAACAACCCCAGCATCGTCACGAACGACCAGGCACAGATCGCACCTGTGCCAATGGCCTGGATGCCGAAGCTGGTGGCGCCGGACTCAAGGTGCGAGTTCGGCAGAATACCAATCGCCAGGCAACCCCAGACTCCACAGATGCCGTGTACGGGAAATGCGCCGACGGGATCGTCGATCTTCAGCTTGTCGAGCACCATGATGCCCACGATAACTAGCAGACCTGCAATGAAACCGACAACAATCGACATCCCGTTCGACATGCAATCACAGCAGGCCGTGATGCCAACCAACCCGGCCAAGGCGCCGTTGAGGCCCATGGTAAGGTCCGGTTTTTTGAACAGAATCCAGGCTGCAATCGTGGCGGAGATCACACCTGCGGCAGCCGCCAAGGTTGTGTTTACGGCAATCAGTACGGTTGCGTCCGTGTCGGCCTTGCTGTTGAAGGCGAGTTGGCTGCCGGGATTGAAGCCATACCACCCGACCCACAGAATGAACACGCCGAGCGCGGCAAAACTGACGTTGTGCCCCGGCATCGCGATCGACTTGCCACCGACGAAGCGTCCCTTGCGAGCACCTAGAACGATAGCGCCAGCCAAACCGGCAAACCCACCGACGGCGTGCACAACGGCCGAGCCCGCAAAGTCTTGAAAGGCCATGGTCCACTCGCCATCGACCAATTCGCCAAACTGCATGAGCCAACCTCCACCCCACTTCCAATAACCGCTGATCGGATAGATGAACGCTGTCAGGATCGCACTGTAGATCAAGTAAGCCTTGAATTGCATACGACCAGCAACAGCACCCGACACGATCGTAGCCGCCGTGGCGCAGAAAACGGCTTGAAAGAACCAATCGACCTGCGGGCTAAATGTTTGATCGGCCGAAGGCTCATAGATCCCTGTGCCGCCGAAAGCAAAGTACGGGCTCAACTCTTCGCTCGTGTAGCTGGCCGGGTACATGAGGCCGAAGCCAACGATGAAGAACAGGAGCATGCCGAGACTGCAATCCATGACATTCTTGTACAGAATGTTGATCGCGTTCTTCGCGGCATTGAATCCGACCTCGACCATGGCAAACCCGGCCTGCATGAACAGCACGAGTACAGCACAGAGGAACAGAATCAGATTGTCGAGGGCGTAACCAGTTTCTGAAGCTGCCTCGACCGCGGGCTCTTCCGCAACTGCCTCTTCTGCGGCCGGCTCTTCGGCAACAGGAGTCGCCTCAAGTGCAGCTTCTTCAGTGACTGCAGGCGTCTCGGCCGCCGCTTCCGTAGCGGGCTCCGGCGGCGAGGCTTCTTCTATAGCCGTGTCTTCAGCAAAGGCGGCTGTTACGAACATTCGGTCGAGCGTGGGCGCCATGGCAGTGCCAAGGCACAACAGCAGTGCAAGCGAAACAAAATTCTTCATCGAATTACCACCTTGATTGATTCGGGGACCAGAAGGAAGGAAACGAAACTTGAAACCGGAGAACGTTCTTGGGGCCGTAGGAATGCAAGCGTCGTGCCAATTCTCGCGCCTTGTGGCCAAATGCACGCGCATCACGCATGACAGCAAGGATTTACGCACGTCGCATTTTTTACCGCACCGGCGTAGATACACGTCACAACCAGCCGCCTGCCTGTGTTCGAGGCGTCGTTTGACGCGCGGTTGTGCAAGTCGGCGGCTAGCAACCGACTAAAGATTGGCAGGATGTCGGGTCGAAATAAGGATTTGGCTTTCGGTCTCAAATTTGCATTGCGAGCCGGCATTGACCGGATTCGCAGGTTGCAGTATTTCGGGCTCGACTGGCCAGGGAAAGCAAGTTGAGCCACGACAATCGTAACGGCATGCCGAGAGACGGCCTAACCGCATAGATTGACCACCCTGTCGAACCAACGGTCGTAACTAGGTCCAAAGGGACTTTGGATCGCCGTTCATCGACAGGAGGCAAGCGTGCGAAACCGTGAAGTTACACCGGCAAAGCAATCGTTTCGTACTCTCGCCCCGTCTCGCTCGCCACGTTTCCCGCTAATGCTGTTGCTACCTGCGGTAGCCAGCCTTCTGATCGCTGCCAACTTTCTGCGACTGCATTGGGAAGATTCCCTGCCTGCCAAGCTGCGGTTGACGGCGGTGGTGGTACTTTTATTCACGTCGCTCGTGCAGGTGCGCATCGCCTGGTACGGATGGAGAGGAGGAGATCAACTGGTGCCGGTCGACGCAATCCGGCGGCGGCTGGCGATGCGCTGGCTTCTTGTCGGCTTCGTTGTCAGCTACGCTCTGGCGCTGCTCTGCGCACCGCCAGATTCGGCACCCTATTTATTCGCCATGCTTGCCGCCGCGAGCATATTTTGTGCGGAGTTTCCACTCATCGCGCCACCGCAAGCGTTTCGCCGCATGCTGCGATTCCTGTCGATCCGCAGCGTGCGAGTGGCAGGGTGGACGACTTATTGTCTGTTACTCACCCCCCTGGCAGCCGAGCTGACATTGCGCGCCTACTCGCATCTCGATTCCAGCCCGGCTCAACTGGCATTCGTCGTAAATCGCTGCAAACTGGCGCCAGGCACGCAACTTGGCGGCCAAGTGGTGAATAGCCACGGCTATTGGGACGAAGAATTCGTCGACCAGCGGAGCGCTACGCGACTGCGCGTCGTTGCGATCGGCGACGATCTGATCTTGGGTGGAGACCGGAGCACCAATTTTCTGGCGCAACTTGAATCGCAACATGCGGAGATCGAGTTCTACAATCTGGGGCTGCCAGCGGCCGGCCTACGCGAATACGCAGCCCTCGTGCGACGCGAGATCGCCAGTTATCGCCCGGACTTAGTTTTGGCGTTCATATCGGTGGGCAGCGACATAACAGAAGAAGTACCGCTGCCAGGTCCTTTCGAATGTCGCTCTTTGCACACGGTTCAGCTAGGATTGGTGAGTATGTCCCACGATTTTGCGGAACCGGCCTGTGAGCAATGGTATCGCTGGCGCAACGGGCTGGCGAATCAACAATCGTATTTGCAACGAGTCGCGGGGCGCGTTGGCGTTTGCCGCTCACCCATCGACCGTGAAATGCAAACGCGCTGGGAACAGACCTTCGGTTATTTAGACCAAATTATTTCCGGATGTCGATCGCAAGATTTCGACGTCGCTCTGGTTGTGGCGCCCGGCGATTTCCAGGTAAGCCAAAATCTGTGCCGTACGCTTTGCCGACGTGCTGGTTGCCCACAAGACCAAATCGACCTCGACCTGCCACAACGGCGTTTGCTGAGCTATGCCCAGCAAACACAAACGCCTGTGCTCGACCTGTTACCCCATCTTGCTCGCATCCGTGCGGCCGCTTTCGAGCGTAACCAATCGAGCCTGAGCGCCGAGGGGAACGCAACAGTAGCCGCCGCGCTCGATCATTGGCTCGCGTTGCAGTACGGAAATCTACTCGCTTCGAGTCTGCAACCAAAGTTGCAGTAGCCGTTTACACTAAAGATGGACGGGAGACTACGCCGCTCGTCGCGACTCGTCTGCCTGGCCAGATGTTCCCCGGGCCCGACTCCGGTGCTCCTTACCGGTTAGCCGCGTCAAGATCGCTACGAGTTCACTGCCGATGCGTTCGTGCGAACAGGCCGCGTTGTAAGTCAAGCAGGCATTGCCTGCCAACCGCGCGCGGAGCGCCGGATCAACGGCCAATTGAATCAATGCCGACGCCAAGGCGTCGGCATCATTCGCCGGCACAAGCCAGGCATTCTTTTGATGTTCGAGTAGCTCTCTGGCCCCCGGCGTATCAGCCGTAACGAACGGTTTGCCAAAGTACAGGCACTCGAACACTTTGCAGGGGATGACGCGCTGCGCCTTGGCGCTAGCGCCGAATGTACCCAGGCATATATCGGCATTCTGGATGCACGGCACAAGTTCGTCGTAGCTCATTCGCGGCAGCAAGCGAATGCGCGGGGAATCGAGCGCCGCGATTCGCCGGCGAACTGTCTCTTCCAACTGGCCGCCGCCAATCAACGTAACTTCAACTCGTGGATCATCTCGCAACTGTTCGGCTGCACCGAGAATTGCGTCGAGTCCATGCACGGGGATGAACGTCCCCCAGAAAACGACACGGCAAACGTCGTCGCGCGCGGGCAACGATGTCATGGCCTTCGGCGTGTAGCGGCCCTGCTTGTCGGTGCCGATGAATGCCCTCGCAAATTTTTCGGGAGGAAGTCCAAATTCTTGAACAAAATAGCGCCAGTGCGATTCGGTATCAAGCAACACCATGTCGGCGAGGCGGCACATCCAACTATCGTAGCGCCAAAGCATTCGAGCTTTGAGCGAGCCCGGGTGGCAGAGTTGGCGGTCGTTGACCGTAACGTCGTAGTTCGACAGAAACGCGTCGTAGACAATTTGCGCTGGACGGAAACACGTTAGCAGCCGAGCCAACAGCACATCGCCCAAACCACCGTAACCTACGATCACCACGTCTGGACGTTTGGCGCGGGCAAACTTGAAGGTCAACCGTGTCCAGGCATACATCAATCGCAGAAGCACGAATAGCAGGGCCCAATTGCTACGCGACACTCGCAACTTTTCTTCCACACCGGAAAACAGCGGCCAATGGCATTGCTGCACTTGAGCACCAGCGGCCTCCAAGGCTGCCATCATTACCGTGTTACGCGGATAGGCTTCGCCTTGGTTATATGCCCCAAAGTACAGGACCGATAACGGACTTGCGACGGAACTCTCGGAGGAAGCAGCCATACACGTGCTACGGGTTGCGCCGGCCGTCGGCCGAGACGAGCGAACGAGAGTTGTAAAGAATCTCTTCTAAGTAAACGCGTTGCCGGTGCAACATGTCGCCCAAGACTCCCATGAACAAGAATGCTACACCGCAAATGCCCAGCACCGTCGCGGCAAACCCCGCCCAGCGATGTGGAGAAAACGACCCGGTTGCGAAATAATTGGTTAGGCAAATCACCAGCAACGGCGTGGCAAGAACCCAGCAGGCCGCGCTCATCCAACCGAAAAACCGCAAGGGATGATAGTCTCGATAAAAACGTGCGATGATCTTCAACGTGTTAAAACCGTAGCGCACGAGCGATCGGGCAACGCGGCTCTTGCCAAACTCTCGTTGTCCACGCACTTGGATCGGCACTTCGAGGATCTTCATCCGCTTGGCACTCAGATGGAGAAACACCTCGTGGGTATAGGTAAACGGTTCCACGACGCTCAGGCTTAGTGCGGCATCGCGACTGTAGGCGCGCATTCCGCAACTCACATCATGATAGGTCGAGCGGGTCAGAAAGCTGACCAAGCGGCTCATCTGCCGATTGCCCCAGCGTTTAAGTTTCGGCATCTCGGGCTCCAGCGCCGGATCGAGAAACCGGCTCGCGGTCACGAAATCGGCTGCGCCGGAAACGATGGGAGCGACCAGCTTGGGTATATCCTCCGGCCGAAATTGGCCGTCGCCATCGATGTTCAATACGATATCGGCCCCTAGCTCGAAAGCCTTGCGCAAGCCCGATTGAAACGCCGCGCCCACGCCACAGGGACGAGGATGGCGGACAACCTTGGCGCCTTTTTCTCGAGCGATCTCCTCAGTTCGATCGGTCGAACCGTCGCTCACAACGACCACCTCGACGCGATCGATTCCGGGAATTTCCCGAGGAATTCGTGCGACGACATCGCCGACCGTCTTCTCCTCGTTCAACGCTGGCACGAGCACGACCAAATGTACCGCATCGGGACGCAAAACCCGCAATTCGGGCGTCTCAGAATTGGCGGGGGGTGTCGGCAACGGGATCGTAGACATGGCGTTTCCTGCGCTTGCGAGCGGTTGGCAGCGGGGCGTAGTTATCAAAGCCATGGGACCAGGTCAAGAGAAGGTTCGATGAAAGCAAAGCTAGCACCCTGACGCGACGGCAAGGCCTTGATATGCTTGCAATGAACGCAGCGTGATCGACGTGATGCGCGCAGACGGCCTGTCGACTTCCCTTTTTTCAACGCGCCATGTGGTCATCCAAACTCTTCTGGAAACTGTTCCTCGTCATTGCCGGCGTCAACATCGCCGTGGCTGTCGGCATGCTCGTGTTTGTCAGCCGCTGGCACCGCGACCAAATTAATGAACAGGTTTACCGCATGTTGCGCACCACATGCGGCTCGCTGAGTGCGCATCTCGAGGGTCTACCGACGCTCGTAGTCGATGACCGATTGGACGAGTATTTCAAGAAATCCGCTATGTTGACGGGTTTGCGCATCACGCTGGTAGCGGCCGACGGCGTGGTGCTGGCGGATACCGACGAAGACCCGAAACTGATGGAAAACCATCGCGAACGCCCCGAACTACGCCAGGCCGCCAGGGAAGGCGTCGGGCAGTCGTCGCGTTTGAGTCCCACCCTGGACGTCCGCATGGTGTATTTCGCACGCCGGATCCAGCGCGAAGGTGAACCATACGTGCTGATTCGCGTGGCGACCGGTGTCGCTCCGCTCGAACGCGAAGTGGCCGCCGTGCAAGGTGTGCTTTGGTCGTTCGTCCTTGTTGTGAGCATTGCCGCGATGGGGCTGAGCTATGCTATCGTGGGAAGAATCATCCGCCCCCTGGGATATCTGAAAGAGGGCGCCCAAGCGATTGCCGCCGGCGACTATTCGCACCTCGTTCCCATCACGACCACCGACGAATTAGGTGATCTGGCCGAAGCCTTTAACCGCATGCGCAGCGAGTCGGCGCGCCAGGTAAGCCAATTGCGCGAAAACGGCGAACGCCTGGCAACCGTGCTCGGCAGTATGGTGGAAGGTGTCATAGCCATCGACGCCAGCGGTCGGTTGCTATTGGCCAACGACGCCAGCCGTCGTCTGCTATCGCTGCCACCGGGAAAAATTGAAGGCAAGGCTTTGGCCGACCTGACACGAATTCCGGAAGTCCACGATGCCGCGGCGGGCGTTTTCGAAAGCGAGAAGCCTACGGCCGCCGAGTTTGAAGTCTCGGGAAAGACGCGCCGAGTGCTGTCACTTCGCGCCGACCGGCTTCCCGGTTCGCCCTGCCCTGGCGCCGTGCTCGTACTACATGACATGTCGGACTTACGGCGGTTGGAAAACTTGCGCCGCGAGTTCTTGGCGAATGTGTCGCATGAATTGAAGACGCCACTGGCCTCAATCCGGGCCTACGCCGAAACGCTCCGACTCGGCGCCCTCAACGATCCGGAAAATAACCATGTTTTTCTGGAACGGATCGAAGATCAGGCCGACCGCCTACTAGATTTGATTCTCGACATGCTTCAACTGGCGCGCGTCGAGGCGGGCCAAACGGCGTTTGAAATCGTCGATGTTTCCGTCGCCAAGGTGGCCGACCATTGCCTTGCTTTGCATCAGGAAAATGCCGCTGCCAAAAATATCGAACTTGTCGTCGAACCGCCCGAAGATGCGGTCATGGCCCGTGTGGATGAAGAAGGCCTCGAAACGATCCTCGATAATCTCGTCAGTAACGCCATCAAGTACACACCCAACGGCGGTAGCGTTCGCTTGCGATGGTCGCAAGCCGACGGCCAAGTGCTGATTGAAGTCGAAGACGATGGAATTGGCATCCCCAGCGATGCTCAAAGTCGAGTTTTTGAGCGGTTTTTCCGTGTCGACAAAGCGCGTTCTCGTGAACTTGGCGGCACAGGCCTGGGGCTTTCCATCGTAAAACATCTGACACAGTCATTTGGCGGCAACGTTGGGCTTTCCAGCCGCCTGGGATCCGGAAGTACGTTCAAGGTCAGCCTGCCGGCCGCCATGTAAGCAAAGCTGGAATTCACTATTCCTTCACAATTTCTTTGCAATTGGCCGGTAGGCTTGGGGCATGACATACGCACAAGCTATACTCGAAGCCCCTCGAAATTCGCGTCGATTCCTCATGTCCACATCGAAAGTTCTGATCGTCGAAGACGACCGTGCCTTGGCCGACGTCCTGTCCTATAACCTGAGTCAGGCCGGGTACGAAGTTTCTGTCGCACGCGACGGACAAGACGCTCTGAACCAGGCGCAGGTCAAGTTGCCCGACATGGTCCTTCTCGATCTGATGTTGCCGATTGTGGATGGAATCGAAGTCTGCCGACGCCTGCGAGCGGATCCGGCGACGAAGCACATGCTGATCTTGATGCTAACGGCCAAGGACGACGAATCGGATCAGCTAATTGGCTTTTCGATGGGCGCCGACGACTATGTGACCAAGCCCTTCAGCGTGAAAGTGCTCCTGCAGCGCGTCAAGGCGCTAGAACGCCGCCGCCAAACAACCGAGGCGACTACCGACGATGTGGTGGCTTCGCAGGGTGTCGTCGTCGATCGGCGGCGTCATCAGGTAGCGATCGACAATCAGCCGGTGTCGTTGACGCGCAGCGAATTCCGCTTGCTCGACACGCTCATTCGACAACCCGGCCGCGTGTTTGCCCGTTCGGATCTCATCGACGCGGCGCTCGGCGAAGACACCATCGTTCTCGAGCGGACGATCGACGTGCATATCCGCGGCCTGCGCAGCAAAATGGGCAATGCGGCCAATCTGATTGAAACGGTGCGCGGCGTCGGCTACCGCTTTCGCGATCCCAAGTCGACCGAAGGATAGACTCGGATCAACTACTTCCACATCGGCCCAAGCAGCGCGCCCAGGCCGATCAGCACGAGTACGACGTAGGCGATTCTGCGCAGCAGTGTTCGTGAGATGCGATCGCCGATCGCTAGCCCAACCCAGGCGCCGCACAGAATCATGGGGCTCAACACCAATCCGGCTGCGCCCGCATGCAGCGCATCGGCGCCAAACGCCCAAAACAACAAGAGCGCCTGCGGGATCATTCCAGCTAGATAGACCGAGAAGAGAAAGGCTCGTGCGCGGCGCGACGACCAGCGATGCGCCATCACCCACAAGACAATCGGCGGGCCTCCCATCCCAACCAGCCCCAATGTGAAGCCCGAACATCCGAAGGCGAGCCATTCCCAAGCCGGATGAATCCGATCGCTAGGGCGCACCCGGCAAATCCCTTGCACGCTCACAAACAACAGAATCACGGCGCCGATGAGTTGACGAATAAAAGCCGGATCGAGGCTGCTCACGCGCCACAGCACATAAACACCTAAGGGAAGCGTGAGCGTGCGGATCGCGATCGGCCGCCAGTAGCGCCGGATCGAGATCAAACGCCGCAGGCGATAGGCACCGGCCAGGGTTTGCACGAGCGAGCCGACGAGGCTCATAACTATTGCTTGCGGCAACGTCGCCCCGGCGAGATTCATCAACGGAATCGCGATCAGACCGGCGGCAAATCCAATGGAACTTTGCAGGGCGGCGGCAGCCAACAGAATCAGGCCGAAACTTGCCAATTCGGGGAAGCTGAAAATGTCCATGGCCACGTCCTACGACACCCGCGGCAAGGCTCCGCCCTGGCTGGCGAAACGTGCGTTAGAAGAGCCACTGCGGTGCGTGCCCAAGCAAGTCGGGCCACATCCAACGGGCCAGATGCAGCAGTAGTGCCGCGTACACCGAACCGAGCAAGTCGTCGGCCACAACGCCCCAGCCCGCCGGCAGCTTTTCGAGACGTCGCGCAGGTGGAATCTTGGCGATGTCGACAATCCTCGCCACGAAAAAGCCGATGATCGCCGTGGCCCAAATATTCTCCGTCCGATAGAGCAGCACGGTAAACAAGTAGCCTACCACTTCGTCTGTGACGAAGTTCTTGGAGTCCTTCACTCGAAAATATCGCTCGGCCCATGGCCCCAGGGCGATGGTCGCCCAGGTCGAGAGCACCAAGCCGGCCGCCAACAGCCAGCCATGCCAGGCGACCGGTGCGAACCAGGCGACCACGACATAATACACGACGCCCAACAGCGCCCCAAACGACCCGGGGGCAATCGGCGCGAGCCCCAAGCCGAGGCACGTGCCGATCAGCCAACAACCTTGATCTTTCAACTTGCTCATGACAGCGATCGTAACAAGAACAGCCAGCCGTTGTCAGAGCAGGATGCCGACGGAGGAGCGCAAATCGCAATTTTTTTCAGCCTGGCTGCGCGCCATCGCCGGATTCGCCCGCGTCGGCAGACCGACCAAACTATCCTTTGATCACGCCGATCGGGCGCATGCGGGCAACTTTCTTGGCCAAACCGGCCTTGTGCACAACTTCGACCACTTCGTCGACATTCTTGTAAGCATCGGGTTGTTCCTCGGCCAGCCCTTTCCAACTGCGCGCCCGCGCGATGACACCGCGATCGCGTAGCTCCTGATCGATGCGCCGACCCTTCGAGGCGCGCACCGCGGCATGGCGGCTCATCAAACGTCCGGCGCCGTGGCAGGCGCTGCCGAAGGTTTGCAGCATGCTTTCGTCTTGCCCGATAAGCACCCAACTCGCGCGTCCCATGTCGCCCGGAATCAACACGGGCTGGCCTAGTTTCGCGTAGCATGCCGGAAGTTCGCGATGGCCCGGAGGAAAGGCGCGCGTGGCGCCTTTGCGATGCACCCACACTGGCTTCGCATGGCCATCGACCTGGTGTTCTTCGAGCTTGGCGATGTTATGGGCGACATCGTACACCAGGCCCATTTGCAGCGACTCCCACGAACGGCCAAAAACCGTGGCGAAGACTTCGCGCGCTTGCCACATCAGCAATTGTCGATTGCACCACGCGAAATTCGCCGCGGCGCGCATCGCGCCCAGGTAGTGCTCTCCCTCGGGGCTCTCTACCGGAGCGCAGACCAACTGCCGATCGGGCAGGTCGATCCCATATTTTTCTGGCACACCGCGAAGCTGGCGCAGGGCGTCGTCGCATACCTGATACCCGAGCCCGCGCGAGCCGGAGTGAATCATGACGCAGACCATGTCTTCGTGCAGCCCCATCGCCTCGGCGGCGGGAACGTCGAACACTTCGTCGACAACTTGGACTTCGAGAAAATGGTTGCCCGAGCCCAATGACCCGCATTGGTCGAAACCGCGATCGAGCGCTCGCTCGCTTACCCAATCGGGACGCGCACCGGACAAGCAGCCGTGGGCTTCGGTAAACTCGATATCGGCGTCGGTGGCCAGATCGCGATCGCGCAAGAAAGCCGGGCCCAATTCCATGAGCTGCCGCAACTTCGCCCGATCGAATTTGTATTTGCCGCCCCGCCCTGCCCCGGTCGGCACGTTGGCGTAAAGCTGTTCGACGAGCTTCGGCAGCACGGGCCGCACATCGCGCGAGCTGAGATTCGAACGCACGAGCCGCACGCCGCAATTGATGTCGTAGCCAACGCCGCCCGGCGAAATAACGCCCCCTTCCGCCGGATCGGTCGCGCAGACACCGCCGATGCAAAACCCGTATCCCCAGTGAATGTCGGGCATGGCGAGACTCGCCTTTTGAATCCCGGGCAGAAACGCCACGTTTGCCACTTGCTCGGGTGCAGGGTCCGACCGCACGCGCTCGATCAGCACATCGTCGGCGTAGATCAGCCCGTCGACACGCATGCCCGGCTTATAATCTTTCGGAATCCGCCAACAGTAGTCGTTCTCGCGCACCAGCGGCCCGGTGAATCCTTGCATGGCCATGAATTCTATCGCCCCATGAATCTGTATACGTTAAATGTCGAGGATCACCTCGGCTTGCCAGCGTCCGTCAATCGTTTCGATCCTCAAGCCATGGTATGTGATCGCTTTCACCTCGTGTTCGACGTTGTGTCGCGCCGGATCGATCGGCTCGCCACGAACTTCGGCTGTCAGACCTCGGTCGTCGACATGCACATCGAACTGCCCCAACAGCAGCTTCCGCGTCTCGAACAAATACAACAGCTCGCTCAGCCAATCGAGCAATAAATACTCACGGTCGTTTCCGGCGATCCTAATTTCGACCCGCTCGCGGCAATCGAGGTTCGCCCCTTCGCCAACGATTACGGCGAATAGCGCGCGTCCCGCCTCGGCAAACAGCGCATCCACGTCGGACGCCGCCACGCGAATCCCCAGATCGGCAGTATGGTCGAAGATTTCGAACATGTTCTCGGCTATCTCGCATTCATGCGACGAACGTCCTTCCGGCAGACTCCATCGACACGACGCCGCCCGAACTCGTTAGGTTCGAGCGCATTTGCCGTCGCTTCTTGTTTTGTCGTCGGCCGTCCGCACATTATCATAGCAGGGCCGGCGCCGTCGGCATCCAGCACGCGATGAATTCCCACACGCACAAAACTACTGCGATCACAACCGCGGCTCCGACCACGCCAAACTCGCTCACCTGCAGCAGGACTATCCAGCTATGCTCGTCATCTCGCCTTTTCACGGCTGGCCGCGTTGCTTCGCGGCCATTGCCTTGCTGTTCTTCGCTTCGGCAACTTCGGCCGCCGCACTCGACACACGGCCGAATATCGTGCTGATCATGGCCGACGATCTCGGGTTTGCCGATCTGGGCTGTTACGGGTCCGAAATCGAGACACCGCATCTCGATCGGCTCGCCCGCCAAGGCCTGCGCTTTACACAGTTCTACAACACGGCCAAGTGCCATTCGTCGCGTGTCAGCTTGCTGACCGGGCTGTACTGCGGACAAGCCGGCGACGAGTCGATGCGCCGCGGCGTGACAATCGCCGAAGCCTTGCGACCGGCCGGTTACTTTACCGCGATGAGCGGCAAGTGGCACTTGCAGCGCGAGCCGACCGACCGTGGTTTCGAGCGGTACTTCGGCCACCTGTCCGGCGCCACGAATTTCTTTACCGGTGATACGACGTTTCGATTAAACGGCCAGCCGTGGTCAAATTTTGGCGAGCACTTCTACACGACCGACGCGATGACCGACTTCGCGATTCGCTTTATCGACGAAGCCCGCCAGACCGACCGGCCGTTTTTCACCTACCTCGCCTACAACGCGCCGCACTATCCGCTGCAGGCGCCGCGCGCCGAGGTCGAAAAGTACCTAGGCCGCTACGACGCCGGCTGGGACAAGCTGCGCGTCGCGCGGCACCGACGTCAGTTAGAAATGGGTCTGCTTCCAGCAAAATGGGCGCTCAGCCCGCGACCTGACCATGTGCCGGCTTGGAAAGACCTGTCGGCCGACGAGCAACAATGGGAGTCGCGCCGCATGGCCGTCTTTGCGGCGATGGTCGATCGGCTCGATCAGAATATCGGCCGGCTGATCGCCCATCTCGAAAAGTCGGGCGAACTGGAAAATACGCTTCTGCTGTTCTGTTCCGACAACGGCGCCTGCCCCTTCGAACGCACGCGCGGCCGGCAATACGACCCGTGGGACGCCCGCGCGTATTGGACTTACGACACCGGCTGGGCTCATGTCGGCAACACACCCTTTCGCCTGTATAAACAGAATCAGCATGAAGGTGGCATCTCGAGTCCACTGATCGTGCATTGGCCAGCCGGCTTGAAAACCAAACCCGGCGCCCTCACCGATCAACCCGGGCATCTGATCGACCTGATGGCCACGTGCGTTGAACTGGGACAGGCCGACTACCCACGCCAGTTCGACGGCCGCGCAATCGATCCGCTCATGGGCCAATCGCTCGCGCCGATCTTTCGCGGCCAGGTGCGCACGCCCCATGAGCAACTCTATTTTCGTTTCGGAACCGACCGCGCGTTGCGCGAGGGCGATTGGAAGTTGGTCAGCGCCAAGGGGGGCCGCTGGGAACTTTACAATCTGGCCGACGACCGAACGGAACTCCACGACCTGGCCGCCGAGTATCCCGAACGTGTGCAGCAGATGAAGGCGGCCTGGCATGCGCTCGCCGCCGACGTCGACCGGCTCAGCGAAAACAATCGGAAACCGGTCAGCCAGGAATTGAAAACGCTCTTCAAGAATCGGAAACAAGCGAAATAGACTGCGACGCCTGATGCCTGGCGTACGCCTACCTTGGCCCCTGGTCGTTCGGGCTTGGTCATTCCCTCCGCACATTTGGCATTTCCCATCAGCCCAATCGCCCTGATATCGACGTTTCGGCGATGTCACATGCTGCATCGGCAAAACCGCGTTTTTCCCAGGAAAATCAACCATGCGCTATGCACAATGGGGTGCTGTCCTAGCGGCGGGTGCGCGACTGCATTTGGACGCAGTAGTGTCCACATGAACAGACAGAACCAGCAGCAGGTGTCGGGTGTCCATGTTTTTGCCCATTTTGGGTAGGACCGACATTGACACTTATTCCATATTGGCATAAACTTCTGCCCTTGAAGGAATTTTCGTGACCGCTATATTCCTAGAGGGTATAATTCCATGTGGGATCTGCAACCCACTGACGAATTCGTCAAACGAAGGAAGAAATGGCCTAAGAAGCATAAACGGGAGCTTCTGGCCATGCTCGACAACCTTGATATGTTTCATAGGTCGTTGTGCGCAGGCGCTAAGAACGCCCAAGCTCAGGCAATGTTTGGATTCGCACATCCTGAGCCGCTTGGAATCGTTGCGATTGACCAGAGAGGGAGAGGCGGTGGCACAAAAGAGTCTCGCCTTTATGTCTATGCGGAAGAGCCATCATCCGTACTGCACCTCATCACGATTGGTGACAAGTCAACGCAGAGCAACGACATTGAGCTATGCAAGGTGTTTGTCAAAGAGCTTCTAGCTGACGTTGAGACCGAAAAACCACGACCCGCACCTGACACGGAAAGAGTCACGACACATGACAAATAAAAAATACAAATCCGTTTCCGAGATGCTTCACGACACATCCGATGGCGATTCGTCACTTGTAGACGAATTTGATGCGATGGCCGCGAAGCGACA
>JAGQOS010000519.1 GCA_020427265.1 Planctomycetales bacterium | reverse complement strand
GACGAACAGCATGGCCGTCTTGTCGGAGACGATCGCTCCCACGGCTGTGGACGATCCGGCGTGGACGGTGGTCGACGCCTTCAAAGAGCCGCAGCAGATCCTGGTTTACCTGCGCGAGCTAGTCGTCCAGAAGATTCCCGGTCGACTACAGCTCGATCCGATCCGTGACGTTCAGATCATCACGCCTACGCACATCGGGCCGCTGGGACCAAGGCGATCAACCAGATGATGCGGCGGCTACTGCACGGCGAGGTCGCTCGAAAGTTCGCGGCTGCCGACAAGGTTACCAGCAATAACGCAAACGGCACAATCACTTCCGACGAAACGCATCGTGCTGGACAATCGTGTGAATCGCGGCACGCAGCGAGCACGCTTCTCCGCCGCTTTTGAGATAGATGTCATCGATCATCGCCTCGTCCCGGACGCCGATCTCTCGGCCGAGTGAGTAGGACGCAAGTTTTGATAACATACCCTTGAGAACCTGCTCGCGATCTTCCATCAGCACGGATTTGAGCTCGCTCAGCGAACTGATCGTGCGGCCGCCCGGCAGCGTGGCCGTGCTATCGATCGGCGCAGTGTGGAGCTTGATGGAGTTCTTTTTGTTTTCGAGCGACACAGTTTCTACATTGCGGTACTCATCGCGCCAACGCCCCATCTCGTCGTAGTGCTCCAACGCCAATCCGAGCGGGTCGATTCGGGCGTGGCAGCGATTGCAGGTCTGCGTGCTCTTGTGTTTCTCGATGATCTCTCGGACCGATTCCGCACCGCGGATATCGGGCTCGTCAAAAACCAGGTTGGGCGGCGGGTTGAGTTTATGGCCGTAGATGTTCTTGAGAATCCAAGTGCCGCGCTGGATAGGTGACGTGGCAAATTTACTCGAGGTCAGTTTGAGCAATCCCGCTTGACCGACCAGGCCCCCGCGTTCGCTCTCGGTGGGAATCGGCACTCGCACAAACGTGCGTCCCTTCACGGCGTGGTATCCGTAAAATTCTGCCGTTTCGTCGTTGGCCATCGCGAAGTCGGAATCGATGAAGTTGGTCACGCTCAGATCGTTTTTGAGAATCTCCTTGAAGAACTCGCTTGGCTCCTTGGCGAGCTCGCGGATTTTCAGGAATGTGACTTTTTTGCTGTCGTGCACGCGATCATCGGGACCGATGTCGTCGATCTTGTCGGTCTGCAGCCACTGCCGAGTAAAATCCTCGCAAAACCGGTCGCATCGAGGATCTGCCAACAGGCGGTCCACCTGCCGGTCGAGCTCGCCGCTCGAATTCAGCTTTCCCGAGCGGGCGACGTCAAGTAGCGCCGCATCTGGCACGGAATTCCAGAGGAAATACGAGAGCCGGTGCGCGAGTGCGATATCGTCGAGCGTTTCGCTTTCGTATTTGTAAATGAAATGTGGCGAGCTGAGCAGCGCCGTCAGCAGGGTCCGAGCGGCCGCTAGGTGGTCGTTGGTGCTTTCCAGTTTTTGGCGAGTGATTTGTTCGAGCCCGACGATATCGGACTCCGGCAGCGGGCGATTCAATAGCAAGTGAATCAGATGTTCCGTGAATTCCCGAGCGTCGGTGGTCGTAAGCTCTGCAAAGCGGCCGTCAGCAAAGATTCGCTGCTCGGCCATTGACGGCCACGTTTCGGTCATGGGACCAATAATTCGCACCTTCGAAAAGGCGACCTGCGGACCCTTGTATTTTTGTGGGTTACCAACATTCCATGTGGCTGCACTTTCGAACGTATACGAAACATAGGCGCCCGCGGTCAGGGTGAGATCAATAGAAACCGTATCACCGGCGGCGGGCACAACCAGGCGGGCGATCTTCTTGAAGTTTGTCGGGTAGCGAGGATCGCCCGTCGAGATACCGATTGTTTGCGGCTTTTCACTGTGGAGAACTGAGACGTCGGCCTCCATGCGGTAACGCCCGAATTCCGGCACGCAATAGAGCTGCTCGCGCTTCTCCGTGGCATAGAAGTGCAGATTGCTTCGCCACGGGTAATGGGTTGATAGCACAAAGGCCGAGTCCGACTTGTAATCTCCGCGGCCCGACCCGTTGAAATGCCCGACGCCGAAATCCCACAACTGCTGTTCGGGCCGCTCGTCAAGCAGAAGCCGATCCGCGACGAAGCGCGCCGCCTTCAGGTACGACTCCACCTGGTAGGGCGACATGCGTTGCGCATCGCCCCACTTGTTGAAGCCTTCGCCCGGCCGGTCCGGCGGCAGCAGTTCCGATAGGTCAAAGTGCGCCGCGAAAAGGTCGTTGATTGTGTTCGTATATTCCTCGCGCGTTAGTCGCTTCAATTTGCCTGCTACGGTGTGTCCTCGCAGCTTCTCCTTTAGATAGGCAATTGCCGCACTGCGCAGATCAGGGGCGGGCTGTTCTTCCTCCTCGGGCGGCATCTGCTCGTCGGACAGCACAAGGATCAGGGATTCCAGAAGCTCTGTGTTTTCGAGAAATGCCGTGTCGACTTGATCGAGCCGCAGTTCGCCTTCGGGTTCGGTCTGGCCATGGCACGCGCCGCAATACCTGCTGGTCAGTTGGGTCAGTGGATCTTCGTCTGCCATTGCCGGGCAGGCGGCAGCCAGCGCGCAGAGTAAGGAGAATAAAGCGATCGTCCTCATGTGATTTGCCCGCCGTTCCGCTCGATCAAGTCAAGGCCAGGGTCGACTTGCCCTCGCCGAAAGAATCGATCTCAATGCCTAGATCCTGCAAGATCGAGAGATACAGATCACAAATGGGTGCTTCCTCGACGTCCTCGTGCTGAAAGCCTCGCACAGAGCGATTGAAATAAAGCGCTGGCAGGTCGTTGAACGTGTGATTGCTGGCGTTCCCCATTGCGGCCGTAACGAGCGTTGTCGTCTCGTCGAAAAGACTCTCTCCGCTGAGCATGGTCGCGGCCTTCATGCGGTCGAGCGCCTCGCCAACCTTATTGAGAATCATGTGCTCCATGATCAACAGCTTTGCTATCGATTCTTCCTTCTGGCCGTGATGCGAGAGCAAATGGTAGTTGGCGGAGAAGCCGTCGTCGGTAAAACTCTCCCAGAACGGGATCTGAAGCGTGACCACGCGCGTTGAATCGGTCTGCAGGGCGAGGACCGCCAGGTCGAGCATCACCTGAACGTAATCATCGACGCTGCCTTTCGAATAGTCCGGCAGCGCATAATCCGTTTGAGGTTTGTCTTTCGTGCTCCAGAAATCCTTGCGTCGGACCGACTTTTCCACTTCGCGCACGGAATCAAAATACTCGTCGATGCGCAAAC
>JAGQOS010000518.1 GCA_020427265.1 Planctomycetales bacterium | reverse complement strand
CGTCGGCGTCAAGCTTTCACGCTGATGGAAGTGCTCTTGGTTCTCGTCATCCTGGTCGTGCTCGGCTCCATGGTTGGTGTCTTCATTCGCCGCGCGCAGAAGACGGCCGATGTGAATGCCACGAAAAGCCAGATCGGCCTGTTCGAGCAGGGCTTGGAAATGTACCAGTTGGAGATCAAGAACTATCCCACCACGCAGCAGGGTCTCGTAGCCCTGCGTGAACTGCCGGGCGACTTGGCGAACCCCGACAAGTGGAATGGTCCGTATCTGAAGAAAGACGTTCCCCGCGACGCCTGGGACAACGAATACCAGTACGAATTGATCGATGCCGATACATATCGCATCTGGTCATTCGGTCCGGACGGGCAGGACGGCACCGACGATGACATCGAAAGCTAGCGCCTCACCGCGCGGTTTCACACTGCTCGAAATGATCCTTGTGCTGGCGTTGCTCGTAGCGGTCGCGGCGATGGTCATTCCCTCGTTACGAGGACCGGTGGAGACCGCACGATTGCGATCCTCTGCCGAGAGCATACGCGAAGAGTTCGCCGCGGCGCGCGTGGCGGCGATGAAGTCGGGCCGCATCCAGATGTTTCGCTGTCGTCGCGCTAGCGGCGACTATCAGGTCGTCGCCTGGGAAATGGATACCCTCGGCGAAACCGGCAATTCGTCGCGTTCACTGGCCAACTCGGAAACGGCCGCTGGCGACCCCGAGAGCGACCTGTTCACCGCAGCCATGCAACAACTTCCGGACGAAATCGAATTCCTGGCCTTGGCGGTTGAACAAGATTTGCGGAGTTCCTCTCTGCTGGGTGAAATGGATGGCGAAGACGGCGTTTATTTGCAGCCCATCCTCTTCTACGCCGACGGCACCACTTCGACCGCGGAACTAGTCCTAAAGAATAACGCCAATCGAATCGTGCGTGTCTCGCTGCGCGGCTTGACCGGAACGGTAAAAGTCAGCGATGTCTCAACGATCGTCGAGGCGTTCCCATGACTCGCCGTCGTGGTTCCTCATGTGGGCGGCGCCGCGCGTTGTCGCTCTTCGAAGTCATCTTGGCGCTGGCGATTCTCGCCGGTGCGATCGCGGTGATTAGCGAACTGACGCGTAATGCAGGACGCAATGCCGTGCGTTCCAGCGAACTGACCGCGGCGCAGCTCGTGTGCGAAAGCGTGATGTCGGAGTTGTCGGCTGGCATTATCGAGCCCGCGCCCGCCAACCAAATGCAATTCTCCGCCGACCCAGAGTGGGTCTATTCCATTCAGCTCAATCGTGGCGAGTTGGAAGGCCTTGTCGCTGCCACGGTAACGGTCGAGCCGAGCGAGGAAACATCGCCCCGCGGCGTGTCGTTTTCGCTCGTACGCTGGATCCCCGATCCGGGCATTGAAATCCCCGACGAAACGGACGAAGAAAGGCAGGCCACCGGCGCCGACGATGACTCGAGCAGTAATGGCACTCCGTCGACCGGCAACAATGCGTCATCCGGCAGTGTAACCGTGCCGCCTACCAGCGGCGGAGGGCTCAATGGCGCGCGCCCCTGAAATGCAAGTTTTGCGCAAACGAACGGCCTTCACTCTGCTGGAGGTCGTGCTGGCGATCGCCCTGTCGGCGGTCGTGCTGTTGCTCGTCGCCGAGGCGATTCGCTTGCAACTGCGCATGGTCGACGTCGGCCGCACCGAGCTGGAAGAAGCACAGTTGGCCCGCGCCGTGCTGCGACGCATGGCCGACGACCTGGCCGCCGCCGTGTATGCCGAGCCGCCCGACCTGACCGCGGTCGAAGACCTGGCGGCCACGGGAATAAGCTCGACCGAAACCGACGAGACATCCGACGAGACCGACGACCTGGCCAATTCGCTTGCGCCGCCCGACGTTCCCGGCCTCTACGGCAATCAAACAGAACTACAGATCGACATCAGCCGCCTGCCGAGGCTCGATGAGTACCTTCCGCAGTTCGCCGCGACAAGCGCCGACCTTCCATCTGATTTAAAAACAATCACCTGGCATCTAAAGCATGTCGGCGCCGCCGAAGCTGCCTCCGCGGCGCCGCAGGTCTTGCCGACGCTTACCAACACGGCGTCAAACTCCGGCGGACTTTTCCGTCGCGCGCTCGATCGCAGCGCCGCCCTGTTCGCTGTTGAGAACGGCACGGCCGACCGCCTCAATCCAAACGACGCCCCATTGGCGCCGGAGGTCACGCAGTTGGCGTTTCGCTACTTCGACGGCAGCCAATGGTCGAGCGAATGGGATTCGGCCGAACGCGGCGGCCTGCCGATGGCGGTCGAAATTGCGATCGCCATTCGCTCGACGAACGGACCGACCAACCCGCGAATGCTCGATATTGTTTCGGTTGCCGATAACGGGGCCGAAGCGAGCGCTAAGGAACTCGTTTACTCATTGGTCGTTCATTTGCCGCTCGCCCAGCCAACCGACGATGTGCAGGTCGAACAGGGAGAACTTCAATGACGCGCAAGCGGCCGAAGATCGATGCGCGGCGCGGCATGGTGCTGATTGTCGTACTGGTGGTTGTCGTGCTGCTAACGTTCTCTGCGCTGACGTTCGCCAAACTGATGCTCACGGAGCGTCGCGCTGTGGAATTGGCGGGCAAGCAAGCGCAAACACGAGCGCTCGCCCAATCGGGAATCGAGTTAGCGCGTATCTACATGAGCAAGACCGACGACGAGCGATTCGACGAAGGCGGCCACTACGACAACCCGCCGCTGTTTCAGGGCCGGTTGGTGCGCGATGACGCATCGGCGGAACTGCGCGGCCGCGTGTCGCTGCTTTCACCGGCCTTGGATGAACAGGGGTACTACGAGGGAGTTCGATTCGGCCTGGAAGATGAGTCGACACGATTAAACTTGTCGCTGCTGCTCGTGGCCGATCAAACCGAAGATAACGGCGGTCGCCAGTTACTCTCGGCGCTGCCCGGCATGACCGATGAAATTGCCGACGCGATTCTCGATTGGATCGACGACGACGACGGCGCCGAGGAAACACGAGAACTAGGCGCCGAAAGCGAATACTATCTGTCGCTCGACCCTCCTTACAAGCCTCGCAACGCTCCCCCGGTTACGGTCGAGGAGTTATTGCTCGTGCGGGGAGTTACGCCGCAACTGTTGTTCGGGCTCGACGTGGATCGCAACGGCTTTGTCGACGCTGCTGAGGCAGGTGGATCGTTCGGCGATGCGGCCAACGTCGACAATGCCAACGGAACACTTGATCGGGGTTGGTCGGCCTATCTAACCACGCATAG
>JAGQOS010000517.1 GCA_020427265.1 Planctomycetales bacterium | reverse complement strand
TGGCCGTCAATGGTTTGCGTCCGGTGCCGGAAATTCAATTCGGCGACTACATCTATCCCGCCTTCGACCAGATTACCAACGAATTGGCCAAGGTCCGCTATCGCAGCGGTGGCGAATGGACGGCGCCGGTTACCGTGCGCACGCCTGCGGGCGGCGGCATTCGCGGCGGACTTTATCATAGCCAATCACCCGAGGCCTACTTCACGCATACGCCCGGCCTGTTTGTTGTGATGCCCTCGACACCGCACGACGCCAAGGGCCTGCTCATCAGCAGCATTGAAAGCGAAGACCCGGTCGTGTTCTTCGAGCCCAAGCGTTTGTATCGCGGTCCGTTCGAAGGCGACCCGAACCGCGTACCCACGTGGGACGGCCATCCGGGCGGCGATGTGCCGCAGGGCTACTATCAAACACCATTGGGCAAGGCGTCGGTTGTGCGGCAAGGCGAGGCACTCACGATCGTAACTTGGGGCACGATGGTTCATGTGGCGCGGGCGGCGATTGAATTGGCCGGCATCGACGCTGAATTGATCGACGTGCGGACGCTCATCCCCTTGGATCTCGATACGATCTGCGCATCGGTCAAACGCACCGGACGCTGTGTAGTTGTTCACGAAGCGCCGCGCACGAGCGGCTACGGCGCCGAAATCATCGCTTCGATCCAGGAACAGTGCTTCTGGAATCTCGAGGCGCCGATCCTGCGCGTTGCCGGCTGGGACACACCCTTCCCGCACGCCATGGAATGGGAATACATGCCCAGCCGCGAACGAATCGCCGCGGCGTTGCATCAGGTGATGGAGAACTGAGCGTGTCGCAAACCGTTTTCAGAATGCCCGATCTCGGCGAAGGTGTGGTGCAGGCCGAAATTGTGGCCTGGCATGTCTCGTCGGGCGAACAGATCGCCGAAGATCAGCCGTTGCTCGATGTCATGACCGACAAGGCCACGGTCACGATTCCCAGCCCCGTGAAAGGTGTTGTCTTGCGCACCAGCGGCCAGGTGGGCGAAATGGCCAACGTGGGCGAAGAGTTGCTGCTGTTGGAAGAAACACCGACTCAGGCCGCCAAGGCCACGCATCGCGAATTGCAAGTAGCACAGGCCACGACGACGGTCGGCGCGCGACCGGTGGCGTTGGCCGCGCGTGTCGATCCGCCACCGATGCGCGCTCTGGCCAGCCCGGCCGTTCGTCGGCGGGCTCGCGAGAAAGGTGTCGACCTGGCCCAGGTGCACGGCAGCGGTCGCGGCGGACGCATTACCGATGCCGACATCGAGAATCATCTCAAGTCGCCCTCGTCGGCCGCCTTGCGCACCAAGCGCACTGGATCGCAGGAGATCCATATCTCGGGCCTGCGCCGGCAGATCGCGCAAAAGATGTCGGTCAGCAGCCGGCACATACCTCACTTTTCGTACTTCGAACAAGTCGACATTACCGAGCTTGAATCGCTGCGTCAGTTCCTCAACGAGCGGCGCAGCCCCGACGAGCCCAAGCTGACCTACCTGCCGTTCATCATGCTGGCCCTGGCCAAAGCGTTCGTAAAACACCCTGGAATCAATGCGCACTACGACGAAGATCGCGAGATTCTCACGCGATTCTCCGGCGTGCATTTGGGCATCGCCACGCAGACCGAACGCGGGCTTTGTGTGCCGGTCGTTCGGCATGTGGAATCGCTCGACTTGTGGGAAGCGGCCCGCGAAATGCGGCGGCTTGTGCAGGCCGCGCGCCACAATACCATTGAGCGCCAAGAGCTGATCGGCTCCACGTTCACGGTCACCAGCCTCGGGCCATTGGGCGGCATTGGCGCGACGCCGTTGATCAATTATCCCGAAGTCGGCATTCTCGGCGTGCACAACGCCAGCGATCAGCCGGTCGTGATCGACAAGCAGATCGTGATCCGGCGCGTCGTCAATCTCTCTTCTTCGTTCGACCATCGCGTGGTCGACGGCGCCGACGGCGCGAAGATGATCCAAACACTCAAAGACATGCTCGAACATCCAACGCTCATTTTTATGTAGAGCGCCGGAGCGACTGCCGGTTCTTAAACCGCCGCCATCATGCGGCTCGCTTCGACCGTTTCGTCGAGCGTTTGCCAGATGCTTTCGATATGGCTGCGCGAAAGCCGCGAGCCGGCGAGAACCGCTTCGTTGGGTGGCGGCACGTTGCGAACACCAAGCGCCGTAACGCCGCGATGCGTGGCCAGGTAGTTGGCGATCGCCACGCAATAGACCAGCTCGCGATGCTCGCCTTCGTAGCTTGCCGGGTCATGGTGATGCGCGATCGCCGCGCGGATGCGTTCGGGAAAATTCCATTTGCCCGCCAGGAAACCGGCGAGCTGCGCGTGATCGAACGACAAAATCCGCTGTTCGATCTTGGGTGTGGGCGTGGTCGAATCGCCCAATTCGTCGAGGACCTGCCGGAAATGCGAATGGAGGCACTGGTCGATGAGCACATAGCCCACGTCGTGCAGCAAGCCAGCCAGATACGCTTCTTCCTCCACCGTGCGCGAGTAGCCGCTCGTGTGCGCGATCATGCGCGACAGCGTGCCGACACAGACCATGTGATTCCACAGCCCTTGGCGGTCGTAGTGCCGGTAGGGCGATCCGCCGCGGAACATGTCCGACACATGCACGGTCACGGCCAGGTTCCGCACTTCGCGAAAACCGAGCAACGAGATCGCGCTGCGCAAGTCACCCACGCGCTGTTTCAGCGCGTAGCGCGCCGAGTTCACGGTGCGCAGCAACCGGGTGGCCAAGGCCGGATCAGACGACACGAGATGCAGCAAGTCGTCGGCGCTCGAATTCTCGTCGTTGGCCACGGCGATGATGCGCAGGGCCGAACTCGGCAGCGTGGAAACTTCGCCAATGCGAGTGAAGAGCCTGTTGAGTGCAATCGAGTCGGCCATGGACAAACAACCTGCGCCAGTTTGGAGATAGAATCCGCAATCCAAGGTTTCCCATCAATAAACGTAGTTCAACTTTGCCAAGTCGGCCAATTTCGAAAGGTCGATTTCTGCTTCCACGGCCTTTGCATTGCGCAGGAACGTCAGAATCGTTACCTGCGACAGAGGAACGCCGTGGAAATTTGACGTTTTCCCGGGGCAACGTAGAGTTTTCTGCCAGCTCATGCGCGCTCTTGCCGGAGTGTTCGCGAACCGAGGCGCTGGCAGCCGAATCCGCCGCGAATCGCAGTCTGGGAAATCGCCATGGCCGACGCAGAACTTGAGAGCATCCTTTCGAAACTCGCCGCCAATCCGGGCGGCGACA
>JAGQOS010000516.1 GCA_020427265.1 Planctomycetales bacterium | reverse complement strand
CTTAGGCAACAACGGCGGCGCGTGGCTAGGTGTCGTATCCGATGCCGGCGTGGCCGAAGCCGGCGCCGGCTCGGCCGCCGGTCGCGTCGACTTCGTCTCGGTGTCGGTCTCGCGCGCCGCCTTCACGGGCGCCATCAATGTTTGGATCTGGCCGCGCGTCAGCGGACCGCGCAGATACGAGAGCGCCCATCGGGTTTGAAACACTATCGGCTCGTCGTCGTGCACGTTGTTCATCAGAAAGACGCGGCTGCCGAGCGACGAGAGCGTCTTCTCCATTTGCTGCCGATTGAAGGCCGCACCCGCCTGCGCCGACGCCCCTTCCAGACCATCGAGCACGCGCGCCTTGTCACGTTCGGTCTGCAACCGGCCCAGCAGCCAGGTGCCGCAATTCGAAAGCCCCTTGTAATCGAGATCCACCGGGTTTTGTGTCGCCAACACCACGCCCAGGCCATAGGCCCGCGCCTGCTTGAGCAGCGTCAACATGGGCTGCTTGGAAGGCGGATTGGCCGTCGGTGGAAAATAGCCGAACACCTCGTCCATGTACAACAAGGCGCGCAAACTCGAAGTGCCGGCCTGCGACCGCATCCAGGTGAGCACCTCGTTGAGCAGAATTGTCACGAGAAACATTCGCTCGGCATCGGTCAGATGCGCGATTGAGATAATCGAGATTCGCGGTTTGCCGTCCTTCGTGTAGAGCAGTCGCTTGACATCGAGCGGGTCGCCTTCAAGCCAGTTGGCGAACGAAGGCGAAGCGAGCAAATTATTGAGCGTCATCGCCAATCCCGTGCGATCCTTGCCCGGAAAGAACGTTTCCAGGTCCATGATTCCCACGCGATCGAACGGCGGAGTTTGAATTTCGCGAATGAGCGCCGCCAGATCCAAATTGCGACCAGCCCTCCAGGCGGTATCCAAAATGTTCGAAATCAGAATATGCTCGCGGCTCTGCACGGGGTTCGCGTCGATCCCCAGTAGCGCAAGCAGACCCGACGCCGCCGAAGCCACGCGTTCGCGAAAAGCATCCGAGTCTTCGACGATGCTGGCCGCCGGCGCGTCAAACGAGCGTAATACGGTCAGCGGCAGTCCGGCGTTGCTACCGGGCGTGTAAATCGACAATTCGGCCGCTTCGCGAAACCGTGCGATGCGCTGCGGCTCTTGCCCCCATTGAGCGAGCCCCTCGCGCCAAGTCTTAGCGGTTTGCGCGGCGTAAACGTCGGCTGTCAGCCCTTTGCGCATCGCCGCGCTTTCATCGACCCAGGGCCGAAAATCGTCGGGCCGCAATTCGGGAAACGTAAGCAACAAGTTGCCAATGTCGCCCTTCGGATCGATGACAATCGCCGGGATGCTGTCGATTGCCGCCTCTTCGAGCAACGTCAGGCACAGCCCGGTTTTACCGCTGCCGGTCATGCCGACACAAAGCGCGTGCGTCGTCAGGTCTTTCGCATCGTAGAGAATCAGATCGTCGGTCGTCTGACGCCCTTCCAGATTAAATCGCTTGCCAAGATAAAACGCGCCGAGTTTCTCGAAATCCTGCATGCCGTGGGCTCCAGATCCGCAAAAGTTTCCTCCCATCGTGTCCGAACCCGCGTTCCGCTGCAAGCCGGAATCTCGCGGCCACTACTGCGGCACTTTGCCCCACACTCTTTCCAGCAGCGCGAACATTTCCGGATCGTGCTGGCGCAATTCGGCGCGCACGAATGGGTAGAAATCGTTTACGCCGAAATAGGCCTCGGTCGACTCGGCGAAGTATTCCTTCGGATTGGTTAAGGCGTAATGGCGAGTCGTTTTGCCGGTGAACAACAGCACCTCGTCGTAGATGCCCTGCTCCTTCGCCTTGTCGAACGTGGCATTGACTTCTGCGTTTTCAAATCCCAATACCTGATCGTGAAACGCGTGCGCCAGTTCGTGCAGCACGACATAAGGATGCTTGGCCCAGGTGCGCCGCTCGATAAGATCTTTGGCGCGCGGAATATGTACGTGCTTGACCAATCGCGGATCATGCCCGTTGGCCAGTAACCAGCCCCGGTCGGGATGATACTGCATGGCCCCGAGTTTCTCGTTGTGTAGTTCCAGCCATATGGGCATTGCTTGCAATTTCTCGACGCGATCGGCGGGCACGATATAACAAATCCGCTGGAGGTGATTCGCCAACGCCTCCATTGCCTGCGCACACAGTTCCTGCTGCTCGTCGGCCAGCAACGCCGGATCCACTTTGACCGTCCACCCTGCGATCTGCCGCTGGATCGGATCGTAGAACTGCGATTTATCGGTAGCCTGTTCGTCGGCCCGTAGAGCGTTCGAATACATCACCAAGACAATCGCGATCACGGTAACAGACAAGCGATCCCCCCCACGATGCCTCCCCCTCAATTCACACATTCTTGAACAACACAGCATGAGAATTCCCCTCCGTTTCGGGTCGATTGACCGTAAGGTAATTGGTAGCACACGCACAACCATTGTACTCGCTTCAATCGGTAACGTTGAGAACCAGGACGAATTTGCGGCGCGATGCCGAATTCAACTCCCTTTCGCAAGGGAACTGGCGCAAACGTGCTACGTTTAAGAAGACCAAAACACCTGCTTTCCGGGTGAATTCCAGCCAAGGATCTCTCACGTGCGCATCGCGATTATCGGGGCCGGCATCAGTGGCATCGTCGCGGCGCGGCGACTGGCTGAGCGGCACAACGTGTCCGTCTTCGAGGCGCACTCGTGCACCGGAGGCAGCTTTCATCCGGTGTCGATCGACATCAACGGGGTCAACGTCGAAATCGATCCTGCCGTGCTTTTGTATCGTCCCGAAACCTATCCGCGTTTCGTCTCGCTCCTCGAATCGCTCGACATCCCGTCGCGCGATGTCGAGTTAGGCTACCGCATCACGTGCGAACGCACCGGGGCCGGCGCGATGGAAAAGACGTTGCGAGCGGCGTGGCAGACATCGGCTCGCTTGTTCCAACCTTCTTATTACGGCATGCTCCGCGACATCGCCAAGTTTCAGCGCCGCGCGCGCGGCGCGCTCGCCAGGCGAGAACTGCGTGCCACGGCAGGCGAAGCGATGGACGAAATCCGTTGCGGGAAGCGTTTCGTGCACAACTATCTGCAGCCACTGGCCGCCGCCCTGTGGCCGGTATCGGACGACGAACTGGGCGCCGTCCCTCTGATGCATCTGGCCGCGGGACTCCATAATTTTGGGCTGCTCAACTTCCACTGCCGGTCGGTCGTGAAAACGATCGTCGGCGGCGCCCGCGGCTACCTCAACAAGCTGTG
>JAGQOS010000515.1 GCA_020427265.1 Planctomycetales bacterium | reverse complement strand
GGTTGCGCTGCTGCTGCGCGGCGCCTTTGCCACCTGGCAGGCCCATGAGAGCGATCTGACACGTGTCGAGTCCGGCCAGGCAACCGTGCGCCATCTGGTGCGGCGCATCCGACAATCGCAGAGCGTGGTATCGGTCAGCGCTCCCGCCACGACCGCGGGTACGCTGGCGCTGCTGATGCCCAGCGGAGACACCTACGTATGGGCGCGTAACTCGGGTACGAATCAAGTGCTCTTTGGCGTTGGCAGTGCGACCGACCTGTTGGCGGAAAATATTTCGGAATTGTCTTTCGAGTGTTTCGGGGCGGACGGAACGACGGCCACGACCGTGGTCGACGAGATCCAATTGATACGCTGTACGGCGAAAGTCGACTTGCCGGGCAATGCTGTTGGCTCGCGAACGATTACGTGTAACGGCTGGATCCGATCGTGGTAAAGAGGCAATGACGCCATGACTAACCAGAATGTAAAGCGAACGGCTTGCTTTGAGCATCGCCGCCGCGGTGCGGCGCTGCTGCTGTGTCTGTTCGTCATTGCAGCGCTCTCGCTCGTGATCGTACGTATGCTCGACGACCAAACATCGCAATTGGCGGCCACGCGAAATTCCGCCGACTACGAACGCGCATTGTACCTGGCCGGTGGGGCTGTACATCACGCGCTATCGGAACTCGAAGCCGATTTCAACTATCGGGGTACGATTACCGACGGATCCTATCCTGGCGACGACACCTATCAGGCGGTTGTCGCCGACGGTGCGGACGCAGGCACGGTGCAAATCACGGGATACGGCGTGGCCGGCGAAGTGACACGAAAACTACAGGTAACGGTAGAACAGGGCTCCTAGGCCATGAGAAAAAAGCGAAACGTAAACATCGACCGTACCGTTGCGATCGAGCTGAACCCCACGTATCTGCGTGTCGCTATCGCGACGCGCACTGCCCCGGGCAAGCCTTCGGAAATGAATTCGCGGCTCGTACGTTGGCGTAACGAGACGACGACTCTTCATACGGAAGCGGGGGTGGCCGAACTGGTCGATGCCTTCAAGAAGCTGGTTGCAGAGGAGCACTTGTCCGGCGAAAAGGTGCGTTTTACGCTCAGCGGCGACTACTGTGTTACGCGCGTACTCAGTGGCACGAACGAACGCGTAAGACGCGAGCTAAACCAGGCGCAACAGCGATGCCAACGCTATTTGACGCTCGGACCAGGTGAAAAGGCGATTGCCACGAGCGTTCGCGCCATTGATGCCCGGCATCAGCATGCGCTGCTGGCCGTCGCCAATCGCAAGACGCTCGATGCGCTTGTGCGTGTGGCAGCGGCCGCCGACGTGGAGATCGAGCTGGTCGAACCGTCGGTTGTTGCGCTCTGTCGAGTGGTCGGACGGCTGGGCCACGATGCCGAAGAACCCGTGATGCTCATCGACTTCGACGAAAAGGGGGCCCAATTAGGCATTTCCTACCAGGGGCAACTGTTGCTCGACTATCGGCCCGGTGGCCATTCGGTGCACGATGGCATTGGCCAGATCATCCTTCAGCACTTGGCCCGTCTGAAGCGATATTGCCAGAGGTTTCTACGGTTCACCGGCGGGCCGCTGCGCAAGGTTTATTTGTGCGCCGCGGCCGAATTTGCCGCCAAGGCCTACGAAAGCTTCAGTACGCTGCCCCGAGGCGACGTGGAGGACGCTGATCAATTGACCGTCCAGATCCTCGACGTCGAGCATGTGGAAGACGGCTTGCGACTGAATGAAGAGCCACCGTACGGCGACTTGGCGCCGGCCATCGGCACGTGCTTGATCGAGACCCAGGACGAAGATGCTTCGCGATTGAATCTCATGGAAGGGATTCAACGGCGCGACAATCGCGGCTGGCGCAGGGAGCTTGTTCGACTTGCCGCACCGATCGCCGCCACACTGCTGATCGCTGCTGGCACACTGGGGGTCGTGGTCGAGAAACAAAGGGAGTGCCAAACGCTGGAAGCGTCGCTCGCTTCGTTTTCCGCTGCTAGCGGCAAAGCCCAAGAGCTCCGACTCACTCTCATGCAGGTCGAAGACAAAGAAAAACAGTGGAGATCGGTCCGCGAACACCTCGTCAACCCACCGTGGCACGAACTAATGCGCGTTGTTGGCGGGTGCTTACCGAATGACGTGTGGCTGGAAAAGCTGCAGTTTGACGGCAAGGGCGAGGTGTCCTTGACCGGAGGCAGCTATGCCGAAGACGGCGTCTTCGAGTTTGCCGGCTGGCTCGACAAATCGCCTCCACTCTCCGATGTCGCTCTGGAGGGGACGAATGCCAACAGCTCTCGAGCGGTCGGGGCGGTTGGATTCGCGCTCAAATGTCGCCTGGTAAACTTTTCCGATCGGGAAAAGGAGCAACAAGATGCAAATTAGTGATGGCCTGCAACGCTTCGTGGCGCATCCCCGCCGTTGGCTGATTGTCATAATCGGAACTATTATCCTTGGACTCGGTACAATCCTACCGTTGGTCGAAGAATATAAGGGTTTGTCCGATCGTTACACCGAGCTGACCGGCGAGCTTGCTCGCGTCGAGGCCGAGTCTGCGACTCTGCCGCGATTCGAGCAGCGAGTCGACTCGCTCAAAGTGCAGTTGGCGAACCTCGAAGAGAAAGCGGTAGCCGGCGAGAATGTAAACACGTTTCGCGCAAAAGTGGTTGAGATCGTTCGCGAAGCCGGTTGCCAAGTACGGCGGGTCAATGCCGGCGAAGTGCAGTCGCGAGTTTGGCTCAAAGACGATTCGCCGCTGGAGAAGGGACGTCGCGCGAAGAAGAGTGATGAGACAAAGTTCGTTTTACAATCGCAGCCGTTTCAATTAACCGTTACCGGCAGCATGCCTCAACTTACACAACTACTGGCTCGCATCAACGAACTCGATAAGATATCGCATACGCGGCATTTGATGGTGCGTCCCACAGGGCGCGACGGTGTTGAATTGGAAATGCAACTTGAACTTGTGTTTTTTGATCTGCAAAAGAAGTCGGGTAACTCGCCGATCTAGTTCGCAATCTACCTCGGCACGCAGAACGAGATGAACTCGCTAAGGCAACGGATGCCTTCCACGCGTCAAGGATTGACTTATGGCTGATTCGGAGCGTAGCTGTCGAGGCGAACTTCGCCGCGCTCCCGGTGTGTTGCTGCGCACCCTCCTGTTCCCGCTGCTCTGCAGTTGGATTGGTGTCTTTGACACACCAGGCGTCCACGCGGAACCGGCAGGACGATCGGCGCCGCTGCCACTTCAAGAGGCTCTATTACGCCGCGGCGACCTGACGCTGCGCGCCACAACGCTGCCTGATGCACTGATTACGAT
>JAGQOS010000514.1 GCA_020427265.1 Planctomycetales bacterium | reverse complement strand
AGCCCAAGTAGCGATCGACGCCGCGCGCGACTTGGTGCGCAGCGAATACGGCGAAAGGTTTCTGCATCCGGAGCCGCGCGTCTATCGGTCCAAAGTGAAGAACGCGCAGGAAGCGCACGAGGCGATTCGCCCCGCCGGCCACCCCTTCGAGCTGCCGGATAAGCTGCGTAGCACGCTTAACATAGACGAGTATCGGCTTTTCGAAATGATTTGGAAGCGCACGATCGCCAGCCAAATGGCCGATGCGCAGGGCCGCCGCATCACGATCGGTGTCGAGGGTGAAGGTTGCCGTTTCCAAGTCGGAGGCAAAACCATCGATTTCGCGGGTTATTTGCGGGCCTATGTCGAGGGATCCGACGATCCCGAGAGTGATTTGGCCGATCGCGAGACCGTGTTGCCCAGTGTTGCGGTCGGCGAACCATTGCGATTGGCCGGTCTCGAAACCAAATCGCATACGACCCAGCCGCCCGCGCGTTTCAGTGAAGCAGCGCTGACGCGAACCTTGGAAGAGATGGGAATTGGGCGCCCTAGCACCTATGCATCGATTATCGATACGATTCTCGCGCGAAAGTACGTCTTCAAGAAGTCCAATGCGCTCGTGCCAACTTGGGTCGCGTTTTCCGTTGTGACCTTGCTAGAAACTCATTTGTCCACGTTGGTCGATTATCGGTTCACCGCCCAAATGGAAGACGATCTCGACACGATCAGCCGAGGTGAACGCGAGTCGCTCGAGTACCTGCGGCGATTCTATTTCGGAAATGGATCGCCGGGACTAAAAAAGCAACTCGAGCATAAGGTTGAAGAAATTGATGCTCGTGCGATTGGACGAATTCTCATCGGCAAGCCCGACGACGGCGACGAGGTCTACGTGCGCGTGGGGCGGTACGCACCGTTTCTAGAACAAGGCGAACGACGTGCACCCTTGCAAGAAGAAGTCGCGCCGGACGAAGTGACGCTCGACAAAGCCATCGAGTTGCTTGAACAGGCTCAGAAGGCCGACGAACCGCTAGGTATCTGCCCGGATACACACAAGCCCGTGTTTTTAAAGGTCGGTCGATTTGGGCCGTACGTGCAGCGTGGAACGCTCGATGAAGAGTCGGAGGAGAAGCCGCAAAACGCTTCTTTACTTCGCGGCATGAAGCCTGACGATGTCGACTTTGCTACGGCGCTCAAACTGCTTTCGCTCCCGCGTACGCTGGGCGTGGATCCGAAATCCAGCGAGGAAGTCGTCGCCCATAACGGACGCTTTGGGCCCTACGTAAAAGCGGGCAGCGAAACACGGTCGTTGCCGGCCGACGTTTCGCCGTTGGAGGTCACGCTTGAGAAAGCGCTCTCGCTGCTCGCCGAGCCCAAACGGCAGGGCCGAGGACGAGGCGCTAAAAAGGAGCCTCTCAAGGTGTTCGAAAACGAATCACCGGTCACCGGCGAAAAAGTGCAGCTATTAGACGGTTACTATGGTCCCTATGTTACCGACGGAACAACCAACGCTTCGTTGCCGAAGGACGCGAACCCTGACGAGTTGACCTTCGAACAGGCGCTCGTTCTGCTCGCAGAGCGTGCGGCGCGGGGACCATCGAAACGTGGCCGTAAGAAGAAAGCGGCGACGAAGACGAAGACAGCAAAGAAGAAAACAACAAAAAAGAAGGCCAAGAAAAAGTCGGCCAAAAAGACGACCGCGAAGAAGAAGTCGACGACAAAGCGAAAAGCCACTAAGAAGACACCTGCCGGCAAGACCGCGACCAAGAAAAAATCGGCGAGGAAAACAGCCAAGAAGTCCTCGCCGGCGGATAGTGATTTAGGCAAGGAGGCCTAGACGCGGGCAAACTTTCCCTGAGCCTCTATTTCCCGACGGCCAAAGCATAGGCCGTTGCATGGCTGCGACAGTGGGAAATGCTGATGAGCATTTCGGTAATGCCGAGTTCCTCGACGATATCGCGCGCTCCGCCGCTCAAGGCGATGCGCGGTTTGCCGGCAGCATCGTTCCGCACCTCGACATCGCGCCACCGAATGCCGCGCCGCCAACCCGTTCCGAGCGCCTTGAGCACGGCCTCTTTGGCTGCCCAGCGACCTGCATAGTGCTGCGTCGCCGCCTTGCGCGCGCTACAATAGCCAACTTCGTGGTCGGTATAGACGCGATTAATGAACAGATCGCCATGGCGTTCGATCATCTGCGCGATTCGCAAACACTCGACTATGTCGGTGCCAATTCCTACAACGTTCATCGCACGTGTCCAGGGATAGGCTCTATCACTTCACACCACATGCCTGTTGGGCGCGCAGCAGAACGTCGCCTGCCTTCTTACGCGCGACGTTAGCGCCGTCGGCAAGAATTTCGCGCACTCTTTCCGGGTGTGCCGCCAGTTCTTCACGTCGCGCGCGTGGCTCGGCAAAGTAGCGATCCGCGGCATCGGCTACCGCCTTTTTCACTTCGCCGTAACCGAAACCACCTCGCTGGTACAGTTCGGCCATTTCTGCGCACTCAGACTCTGTGGCGACCAGCCGATATAGCTGAAAGAGCGTATCATCTTCGTAGTCGGGTTTCGGCTCTTCCATCGGTCGCGAGTCGGTCGTGATCCGCATGATCTTTTTGCGTTGCGGCTTAGGGGCTTCGAACAGCTCGAGGGTATTGTTGTAGCTCTTCGACATTTTTTCGCCGTCGGTTCCCGGAACCTTTGCCGAATCGGCTAATACCTTACCTTTGGGCAGAGTAAAGACGTCGCCAAATTGGTGATTAAAACTCATCGCCAGGTCCCGGCACACTTCAATGTGCTGCAACTGATCCTCGCCCACTGGAACCACATCGGCGTCGTAAGCGAGAATGTCAGCCGACATGAGCACCGGATAGGTAAAAAGTCCAACATTGGCCTGGATGCCGCGGGCTTTCTTGTCTTTGAACGATACGCATCGTTCGAGCAGCCCCATGGACGTACCACTTAACAACAGCCAACAAAGTTCCGAAACTTCGGGTATATCAGATTGAGCGAACAGATTGGCTCGATTGGGATCCAGCCCCAGGGCCAGCAAGTCGATCGCCGCATCGAGCGTCAACTGACGTAGCAACTCGCGATCGCGAATCGTCGTGAGCGCATGCAGGTTCGCGATGAAGTAGTACGACTCGTCCTCATCCTGTAGTTCAATGTATTGCTGAATCGCGCCGAAATAATTTCCCCAATGGAAACGTCCGGTCGGTTGAATACCGCTTAGTACTCGCATTCGTCGTTCCTAGGCTAACCAGTTTGCAATGTGCCGACGATTTCGGAAATGCGCTGTTTCTCCAGCGAGCGTACCGCGTGGGGAAGTTCGTCCAGAATTCG
>JAGQOS010000513.1 GCA_020427265.1 Planctomycetales bacterium | reverse complement strand
CAAAAGGCGTGACAGTCGCTGTGGCCACCCTGATATTCACTGCAATCGGGGTAATCTTTACGATTGGATCTAGTTTTTTTAATCCAGATGCTCCCCAAACCGCGGAGGCCGGTCCGGCTCCCGAGGCGCCGCTCCACGCGGCCGTGTTCACAGCGTTTGTTCACGATGAGAACAACCGGGCTCGTGTCGACGTATTTATCGTGACCAACGACGCCCGAGCATTTTATCCGGACCAACGCGGCATGGTGCAGTTGCCAACGAAATACCTGGAGACGGCGATCGACGTGTACGACAAGTCTTCAAGCACGCGCCTGGCTAGCCAGAGGCTTGTCAGCGCGCAGAACGCGGGGTTAGTCTCGGTGCGTGTGCCTCGAAACCCGGAGGCCACAAATGAGTGAGGGGCGTCCCGACTACACCGGGCCCTCGATGGCCGCATCACCGGCGGTCGTGAATGTCTTGAAAGAAATCATTCAAGAACGTTCCATCAAGAAATCTGCGCTGGCAAGAGAGGCCGGGCTCTCACCTTCGTACATAACGCAATTGCTCAAGGGTGATATCAAAACCTTCACTGACGATGCATGCGCGAAGGTGCTGAAAGCGCTCCAGATTCCGCGACAGGTATTCGACGAGCAAGTACAGCGCGAACAAACGAAACAAAAGGATACTATCCCCAAAGTCGACGTTTCGCGACTCCCCACGACGCCAGGGCATTTTGTCGGCAGGGAATCGGAGTTGCAAGTACTTGATACGGCCTGGCGAACACCCGAGACGAACGTCGTCACGATCCTTGCTGGCGGCGGAACAGGCAAATCGACGCTCGTAAACCATTGGCTCTTAAGAATGTGGCGGCGATCCTACTGTGGCGCCCAGCGAGTGCTCGGTTGGTCGTTCTACAGCCAAGGCACCGACGATCGACCGGCAACGGCCGATTCCTTCTTTGATTTCGCACCGAAGTGGTTCGGCGACCTATCGAACGACTCGAGCCATCCGCGCGAGCGCGGGACCAGACTTGCCGAGTTGATCAATCAAGAATGTACGCTCCTGGTCATTGACGGACTAGAACCTCTGCAGTCGGGAAAAGGCTCGGAATATGGCAGCTTCAAGGACGATGCCCTTAAATCTTTGATGAAATGCTTGGCCACGAAGATGAATGGCCTATGCATCGTCACTTCGCGCGTCGCTTTGACCGACATCGATCTATTCACGAACATGGATGATCGAAGCGACCTGCCCTCCGCCGTCGTAACGCTCGACCTATCAAATCTGTCGCCTGCGGACGGAGCGCGCTTGCTACGTAAATTTGACGTTCACGGCCTCAAAGAAGAACTAATTCTTGCGAGTGAAGAAATGGGGGGACATGTCCTAGCACTCGAGTTGCTGGGAAGCTACTTGCGAGACGCGCTCGGTGGCGACATCAGTCGGCGAGTTAAGATACCGCCAATCGACGGTCATTCTCGCGAAGGAGCAAACGCCATTCGCGTTCTACACTCGTACGACCGCTGGCTTCAGCAGGACCCGAAACAAGCTCCGGCCCGCGCCATCCTCAACTTACTCGCATTGTTTGACGGGCCAGTCCATCTAAACGACTTGTCAGCGCTGCTCAAGGGCGAGGTCATCAACGGCCTAACCGAAGCGGTCGCGCAACTGACCGACGGCGAGATTGGTGGAATACTCAATCGACTCTGTCGCGCCAACTTGATCACGCGTCATGGCGAAATCGCGTTGCCCTACGGCGATGAAACAATCCGAGCCGCGTTTCAATACGACATGCATCCCATCGTACGGGAGTTTTTTGCACAGCGTTTGCAAGAAAACGAGGCCGAAGCATGGCGCACTGGTAATCGACGACTATTTCAGTACTACAAGGAAAGGCTACCCAATCTGGAACGCGAAGGATATCGCGACTCGCTGACCTTTGAAGAAATGAAGCCGTTTTACTCCGCAATCGCGCACGGCTGTAAAGCCGGGTTGTACAAAGCAGCCTTCAGGGACGTTTACTGGCCGCAAACTCACGACAAGCGCAAAGCCCACCAAAAACGGCCTGTGCGAATGCTTCAATCGGATCTGGAAGCCGCTTCGCGTTTTCTGGTCACGTTATGGGACATGCCAGTCGCCGAACTCGACGACGAAAACAAGGGACGTTTGCTGCACGAAATAGCGCTCGATTTGCGTGCTTTATGTCACATCAAGAATGCCATTGCCCCATCGCGCGCTGCGCTGCAGATTGCCGCCGCAGCGTCGCAGTGGAAGGATTCGGCGCGGCGTGCCTCGGCGCTTAGCCATCTATACCAACTGCATGGCGATCTGAACTCCGCGAAACTCGCGGCCGAAGAGTGTCGTGATTACTCGGATCGATCGGAAGACGCTTATCGCAGAATCGACGCACGATGTCGATTGGCGAGCGTTCTTCATCATATTGGTGAGCGAAACCCCGCGCGACAACTCTTCGAAGAAGCAGAGAGACTACAGGGCGAACGGCCGCAGGCCAACTGCCGACGTCTTCAAATGATTCACGCTTATGATTACCGCGACTTACTAATTGAGGAAGGGAAATTCGAGTTTGTCGAAGCACACATCCAAGAAACAAGGGCAATGCCCAAGAAGCCGAATCCCAGGTTTGCCGATGCGCTCGACGATTTGTCGCAGGGTAAGCTTCAACTGGAGGTTGCACTGAACAGCGGAACAAGAGAGTTGCCTGTAGCGGAATGCTTGATCGACGGCGCGATTACCACCCTTCGATCGGCCGGAGACCGGTGGCTGTTGCCATCCGCACTGTTGGCGCTCGCACGAGCCAGACGATTGATGGATAAACCACCGCAGGAGCAACTGACTCCCATCAAAGAGGCGTTTGAGATCGCCTATGGCGATCCGTCGGATCCGCTAAGGCTGATGCTCGTCGACTGTTACATCTCGTTTGGGTTTTATGAAGTCGAAACCAATAAAAACTTCGACCTGGCCTGCCAAAACTTTGAAAATGCCCGAAAAATGATTCCTTCAATCGGTTACGAGCGACGACGTGCGAGGCTCGATGACCTTGCAAATGCAATTCGCAAAATGAGGTAGAAGGTTGGTTCGCATACGTGCGCAAGTGTCTCGGAACAAATTGGGAACGACCACGAAGCAAGTAAGGTAGTGGAGGGCTTCATCTCTTCCTGCTGGATCAACGAATCAACCGTCCAGGTGCGGTCGTCATGGTCGCAACTACCAATCGAGTGAGGTTGTTCGGCTCGCTCTGGTTGAAGCATCTTCGACCCTCTGATTTGATCCGAATTCCCGCCTATCCATGGAACGATTGGGGAATCGTTTGACAAACTCCGGTCGTGACC
>JAGQOS010000512.1 GCA_020427265.1 Planctomycetales bacterium | reverse complement strand
TCCGCTCCGGTGCGCATCTCCCCTGGTGTTTCGACGCAGGATCTGTTAGAGAAACTGGCCCGGGGCGAGATCGGGCTCGAAGAGGCCACACGCAAACTGGCCGAAGCGGAGAAACGCCGCGAAGGTTTGTATTGCCGCGTCAGTCAGAAAGGCGCGATTAGCGTCTACGGCCTGCAGCGGATGCCGGTCACACTTTATGTCGAGCAATGGGAGCGGCTGCTCAACTTTGCCGACGACGTTCGTGAATTCGCCAAGGAAAACGGCGACGAGCTAAAAAGGAAGGCGTAGCGAAAGCCATGAAAAAAGAGGAAATTCTGGCCAAGGTGGCCGCGGGTGAGCTGTCGGTTGAAGACGGCATGAAGATGATCAACGAGGCCGACAAGAAAAAGGGCGGCCTCTACTGCCGTGTCAGCCAAAAAGGCGCGATTAGCGTCTACGGCCTGCAGCGGATGCCGGTCACGCTCTATGTCGAGCAATGGGAACGTCTGCTCAGTTTTGCCGACGACATCCGCAATTTCGCCAAGGAAAACGACGCCGACCTGAAACGCAAGCCAACGGCCGGCGCGGCGGCCAGCGAGTAGTTGCCTCGCATCGCCTCGTCGCTCTGTTTTTCCAAAACGGCGCTACCACATCGGCGCGCTTCGTCTTCCTGCATTTCCGCGCTTGCTGCTGCGCGTCCATTCGTGCTGCGCGGCTGCCGGGCCGCTAGGCGGCATTGCGGAATTGAGACGTCGAGCCTTGGCCACGCAGAAACTCCGCGTGTTCGCGGATTTTCAGATACTCCATCGCGCAGAGCATTTGCCACGACCACCAGGCGGCGACCGATAGCAGCCCAAACCCGCCCAGGCCGAAGGCGAGCGCTTCGTTGCGCCAAGGGTGTCCGGCGGCTTGCGTTTCGATGAACAGGCACCAGCAAACGGCCATCATGGCCGCGTTCAGCGACCAGCCGCGGCAGATGCGAATCCGCGTGCGGCCGTATTCGTGCATATCGGCCAGTCGTGTGGAATTGCTGATCACCAGCCGCCGCGCGTCTTGATAGTCGCGTTTCTCTTCAAAGTAACACGACCGGATGCGGCCGCTGAAAAAGATGTCGAATAGCCAATCGGCCACGCGGTCGGAGATGATGCCTAGCACGTAGACCAAGGCCAGCATCACGGCCAGCGCCGGGTACGATTGCAGCACATCGGATTCGATCCAGCCAATGCCGGCCACGCTCGCCAGGCCCAAAGCCACCCAGCAGGCAGCACCGACGCCGATCACCAGCAGTTCGACGAACAGATTCGTAGTGCTCATGCCAGCTCGTTTCGCCCCAGGCCGAGAATTCCGTGGCGGGGAGGTTAGGCGAAGCCGGCGCAGTCGTCAAGAGAGCTGCGCGGGTCGCATCTTGCCGATTTTGGCGGTTCTCCACATTCTTTTGACACTCGGCCGTTGCGAGCTACGTTTCCTTTAGCATGCGCGCTGGTTGGCGCGCATCGTACGCAAACCCTTCCTCGCTCGGGCCATGGCGATACCATCGCGCAATTTCAGAACGGCTTCGTCGCACTCGGCGTTTACGCTGATCGAACTCGTGACCGTGATGCTGGTCATGGGAATTCTGGCGGCCGTCGGCGCGCCGCGGTACTTCGAGTCGCTCTCTCGGTTTCGTGTCGAGGCGGCCGCCAAGCGGATCGCGGCCGACTTGAACCATGTGCGCCAGGAGGCCAAGGCGAAAGGCTCCGCCACGACACTGCGCGTGAAATTCATTCCCGGGGCGAATCGCTACTGCATGCTTTCGATGCCCGACCCGGATCACGAGGCGCTGCAGTACGAGGTCGAACTGTCGAAAACGGCCTATCCGGTCGATCTGATTGCGGCCGACTTGGTCGATACGAACGGCAACGTGGTCAGCAATGGCAAAGTTGACTTCGACATGTACGGCAAGGCCTGGATCGGTTCCGGCAATCCCGCGCCGCTCGCTTCGGGGCAGATCGTCGTGCAATGCGGCGGCCAGCAACGCACCGTGTCGATCGATCCCCTGACCGGCGAGGCGACCGTACTATGAACTCGCAGCGCAAGGCTTGCCATCGAATTCGTCGCGGCTACACGCTCGCCGAACTGCTCGTGGCCAGCGCCTCGGCTAGCGTGCTGCTCGTGGGCATCGGCTCGACGCTCTATGTGGCCAGCCAGTCGCTCGACGAGAGCGCGAGCCCCATGCGGCGCGAGACGCAGGCCTCGGAAGTGCTGGCCGATTTGATGGTCGATCTGAAGCTGGCGTTGAATTTCTCCGAGCGAACGCCCACAGCCCTGACGTTTACCGTGCCAGATCGCGACGGCGACGGCCTGAGCGAAACGATTCGCTACGCCTGGAGCGGCACGGCCGGCGATCCGCTTACGTATGCCTACAACAACTCGTCGCCGACAAACTTGGCGGACAACGTCCAGAATTTGAACTTCACGGCGATCACGCGCGAAATGCTGGCCCCGGTCGCCGCGCCGAGCGAGGGCGGGGCCGACATCCTGTTCGTTTCCGGCGGTCAACGAACCTATATGTTCCTGCAGGGCTACTCCGTTACGCCGACCGAGGCCGAACTGGCGCGGATCACGCTGATGAAATCGTGGGGCTACACGGTCGAAATCATTTCGTCGGTCGAATCCCAGAACAAGTTCGACGATTGCCTCGACAAGGCGAGTGTCGTGTTCGTCTCGGCCGAAGCTTCGGCCGCCGAGGTGGGTAACAAGCTGCAAAATGCGAGAATCGGCGTGGTGAACGAAAACCCGCTGCTGATCGACGAGTTGGGCATGGCCGAAGCGACCACGTCGACCTCGTCCAACATCCTGATTTTCAACGACACAACGCACTACATTACCAGCGAGTTCGGCGTGAGCGCGATCATGGGCTTCACGCTGAGCCAGCCGGTCACGAGTGTTTCCGGCGTGGTTTCGCCCGACTTGAGCTCGCTTGGCTACTGGCTCTCATTTATCATTCTCAATCCCGAAGATCCGCTGCTTGCGCCCTTGGCGCTCGAACCGGACCCGATCGCGCCGGGCGGTTCGACCGGTTCATTGGTCGTGCTCGAAGCGGGCGACCGCACGTACAAAGGGGAAACGGTTGCCGGCCGGCGGGCGCAATTGCCTTGGGGCGAAGGCGTCGACATCACGCAATTGACCGACGATGGCGAGATGCTCTTTTGCCGTACGATCGCCTGGGGCGCCGGCGCCGGGACGCCCGAATTGGCGACATTGCTACATGTCGTCGAAGATTCGTCGTCGCTGACCGACGAAGAGGCGGCCTACAAGGCGCTGTTCGAGTCGTGGAATTACGAGGTCCTGGCGATTGACGAAGACGA
>JAGQOS010000511.1 GCA_020427265.1 Planctomycetales bacterium | reverse complement strand
GCTGGAATTTCCTGATCGATCGTCGGATGTCGGTGTGGGCGTGGGCGTGGGCGTGGGCAAGGGCGAGTCGCTCCAGGTCGAGCTTCAAAAACGCACGCTCGCCGTAGCGCAAAAGCAACTGCAACTGGGCGTTGTCGATCTGGTGATAGTCTTTCCCGAGGGCTTTAGCGCGAAGCTCGCCGAATTTCGCGCGCGAATACTCAATCGCGACACGGCCGATGCGTCTACTCCCTGGACGTTGCCGAGCCCGATGATCTATCACAACTCGGCCAGCGAAAAATCGCAGATCTCACATTCACGCATCTCCCGCGTGCTCGAACGCTGGAACGAAGAGATTGGCGCGAAAAACTTGCGCGACAGCAAAATGCCGCTGCTCGCGGCGAAACCCTTTTCGCTCGAATTGAGCGACGTGGCCGAGGCAGGCCGGCGCGACGCCGCAATTTGGTCGAAGGTGCTGCCGTTCGTTCTCTTGATTTGGGCGCTTACGGGCGCGTTTTATCCGGCGATCGACCTGTGCGCCGGTGAAAAAGAGCGAGGCACACTTGAGACGCTGCTATCCAGCCCGGCGGAACGAAGCGAGATCGTTTGGGGAAAGCTGCTCACGGTCATGCTCTTTAGCGTGGCGACTTCCACGCTTAATCTGGCCAGCATGGCGGCCACGGGAAGTTTTGTTGTTGCGCAATTGAGCAATCTGAACATGATGCCAGCCGGCGGCTCGCTCGGTTTGCCGCCTCTCGATGCGATTATTTGGTTGGCCATGGCGCTTTTTCCCGTGTCGGCGCTCTTTAGCGCGCTGTGCCTGGCGCTGGCCGCGATGGCTCGCAGCACGAAAGAAGGGCAGTACTATTTAATGCCCTTGGTCATGACCACGATGCCGCTGATGATCTTGCCGATGGCGCCAGGTGTTGAACTGACTTTGGGCAATAGTTTGATTCCGATCACCGGCGTCGTGCTGCTGCTGCGCACCATGCTCGAGGGCAGCTACCTGTTGGGCCTTAAGTACATGGTTCCGGTAATGGCGGTCACCCTGTTCTGCTGCCTATTCGCCATCCGCTGGGCGGTCGATCAATTCAACCGCGAGTCGGTGCTGTTTCGCGAAAGCGAGCGGTTCGAACTGGCGCTGTGGTTGCGGCATCTCGTGCGCGATCGTCGACCCACGCCGAGCGTGGGGGCGGCCATATTCGGTTTTGTCGTGATCATGATTATCAGCTTCTTCATCAGCGTTTCGTTGGCGCAGCCGACGAACGTCGTCCAGCTTTCGCAACTCGTATTCATCAGCCAAGTGGTGGTCATCGCGCTGCCGGCGTTGCTGATGACGTTGCTGCTGACGAATCGCCCGTTCGACACGTTGTTGCTTTCGCGTCGGCCCGTTTGGATCACGTTGCCGGCGGCTGTCGCGCTGGCGGTTTCTTTGCATCCCCTGGGAATCTACGCCTCGAGTCTAATTCAGAAGTTGTATCCGATCGCACCCGAGGCGGCCGAACAACTTGGACAGTTCAGTGCGCTGCTCGATTCTGCGCCGCTTTGGTTGCCGTTGTGTCTCATTGCGCTGCTGCCGGCCGTATGTGAAGAGCTGGCTTTCCGCGGCTTTATTCTGTCCGGTTTGCGGCATATCGGCGATAAATGGCGCGCGATCGCAATTTCTTCTGTCTTCTTCGGCGTCACCCATGGAATTTTGCAGCAATCGGTATCGGCCTCGCTGCTAGGCCTAGTGCTCGGGTATATCGCCATTCAGACTGGCAGCCTCTACCCCTGTATCCTGTTCCACGCCACGTACAATTCGCTAGCCTTGCTGTTTTCGAAAATTGAACTGTCGGCCGATCGATTCGCCGGCAACCCGATGCTGCCGTGGATCCTGCGGCGCAGCGAGGAAATGGGGCATGCGCAATACGCGTATACGCCGATTCTGTTGGTCGCCAGTGGCTTGGTTGCCGTGTATTTGCTAGGCTGGCTGCACCGCCTGCCGTATCAGAAATCTTCTGAAGAGGAATTAGAGGAAGCGATCCGACGCCAAAATTGGGCGCTCGGCCGCGACGAGCTGGTGGCTGCCAACGACTAATCGAGCGTCGACGATGAGTGCGTTTGCACTGCGAGCCCGTTACCTGCTTCCTGTCACTGCGCAACCTATGGCCGGCGGGGTTGTTACCATCGCCGACGGGCGAATCGTCGCCGTAGGCGAGAACACGTCGGGTAAACCGCCCATTGACTTGGGTGATGTAGCCCTGCTTCCCGGCCTGGTCAACTGCCACTCGCATCTCGAGTTCAGCGACTTGGCGACGCCTTTGGGCCGTCCTGGCATGTCGATGCCCGATTGGATTCGCTGCGTGCTGGCCGCCCGATCCGAGCGAACTCAGGCAAGCTCCGCCGCGATCGCCCGCGGGATCGATGAGTCGCTCGAATGCGGCACGACGCTGATCGGTGAAATCGCCACATCGGATTGGACCCCCGGACCATTTGCCGCGTCGCCGCTGGACGCGAACGTGTACTTCGAACTCATGGCCCTTTCGGCCGAGCGCCAGCAAATGCAGATCGAGTATGCATGCACGCAAATACGCAGCGACGTTTTTGCCGATAGTTCCGCACGGCTCAGCGCCGGCGTCAGCCCCCACGCACCGTATACGGCGAGTCTCGACATGGTGCGCGAAGCCGCGCTGCTGGGCCCCACGGCGATGCACGTGGCGGAATCGCAAGAAGAGCTTGAGTTGCTCGCTTGTCGCAGCGGTCCGTTTCGCGACCTACTCTCACAGCGCGGCCTGTGGCGCGTCGACTCTTTCGCCACGTCGCGGCGTCCGCTCGAATACTTGCATGCCCTGGCGATTGCGCCGCGAACCCTGGTCATTCACGGCAACTACCTCGATCACGAGGAACTTGCCTTTCTGGCCGCTCGGCGAGCTACGATGTCGCTCGTCTACTGCCCGCGCACACATCATTTCTTTGCTCACGAGGCGTATCCCCTCGCAGTCGCGCTGAACCAGGGTGTTCGTGTGGCCTTGGGAACCGATAGCCGGGCATCGAACCCAGACCTATCGTTGCTCGCCGAAATGCGTTTTGTCGCTCGCGAGTTCAATCATCTCGATCCGAAGATCATTCTCGCCATGGGAACCATCGCAGGGGCCGAGGCATTGGGCCGCGATGATGCGTGTGGATCAATAGAAGTCGGAAAGCAGGCCGATCTCGTTGCAGTGAATCTAGGTTGTGGGCAAGAATCGCCGGAAGAGTTGCTGCTCGCGCACGACGGCGGAATCTCGTCGGTCTGGGTGCGGGGAGAGCTTGTGAGATGCTCAGCCGACCTCTAGAATCGAGGACGCGTGGCAGGGAAATCGATATCCCCGTCTGGCTAGAAAAGCTCGAATGG
>JAGQOS010000510.1 GCA_020427265.1 Planctomycetales bacterium | reverse complement strand
GGAATGCCGTCAGGCGGGCGCGGGATATCGGGTTGGGTGAGCGTCGGCCGCCAACCTTGCAACCTCCGTTGCCTGCCGGCATCTTCGATCCGCTGTTCGACTTCGCGCACCGACGCCAGATACTCTTCGAGCCGTTGCCGGTCGCTGTGGCTCACTTTGCCGCGCAGGCCATTCGCTTCTTCGAGCACGGCGTCGAGCACGCTCTTGTCGGCCTGGCCGACTTCATCACGAAAGAGGCGATCGAACGCCAACGCCGGGTAAAGCTCCAGCGGCGTGGGCGTGGTAGCCGAACTCCAAGAGATGTGCGAACTGTAAATCATCGAGTAGTTCTTGTGCAACGCAGCGATTGAATGCTCGCAGCCGAGCACCAGGCTCGATACTTTGGTTTGGCCCGCCATGCGCTGCGCAACGACCTGATCCATGCTTACGCCAGAGCGAATTTCGCCGCCGCTAGCCAGGTGCGCGCCGGTGAGCAGGTTGCCCGTTTGACAGGAGTGAATGCCGCCAATCAGCGCCTCTTCGTTGTAGAGGCCGCGCAAGAAGAGCAGTTTTTCGCGATGCGGCGCGAGTGGCGCGAGAACTTTCCCGAGTTGCATCTCGGCGCCTTCGCCGCGAGCCCACCACTCGCGGCTATGAAATCCGTTGCCGGCAAACAAACACGCCAGGCGCACGGGCGGCTCATTGGTCTTGGCAGCCAAGGTCTCGTCGCCCCAGGCCGAAGCCGATTCGAGCCAAGGCAACGCCATCGAAACGCCGACGCCGCGCAGGAAACCGCGCCGCGACACTTCCGGCACGCACGATCGAGTTGGCATGGCACACGTCTCCTGTCTGAAGATTATTGGGCGAGTTCTTCAAAGCCGGCGTCTTCGTAATCGGCGCCGCGGATTGAGCGAAACTGCGGGCTGAGCACGATCAACCGCACCGCGTCGCCCAGGCGTCCCTCATCGCTGTTGAGCTGCTCGACCATCTGGTCGATTAGCAAGGTATCGGATAGCGTGGTTTCGCGCGCCAAGGCATAGCCTAGCAAACGGCGGCAGAAGACGCCCAACACGGTTTTGCGTTTTGTTGTCAACAGATACTCGCGCAAACCCTCGATGCCGGCGAACCGCGTGCCGTCGCGCAGTTGGGCCGTGGTATCAAGCGGCAGTCCGCCCAGATCGAACTCGCGACGCCGGCCGATCGGATCGTATCGTTCGAGGGCGAATCCCAGCGGATCGATGCGCACATGGCACACGGCGCACTCGGCGGCGCGAACATGTTTTTCGACCAAAGCGCGCATCGTCAAACCGTCGTTGCCGTTCTCGGCTTCGGGAAGCTGAGGCACGTTGGGAGGCGGGAGCGGGAGTTTCTCACCCAAGAGCGTTTCCGCGACCCAGTTGCCACGCAACACGGGGCTAGTACGCGAAGCACCGGCCTGTTTGGCGTGCACGCTGGCCAGGCCCAGAATTCCTCCGCGGCCGAAAGCCCGAACGCCGTCGACCCGCCGCCACTGGTCACCTTGCACCTGAGGAACGCCGTAATGTTGGGCGAGCCGCTCGTTGAGGAACGCGTAATCGGCGGCAAGGATATCGGTTGGCGGCCGATTCTCTTGGAAGAGATGCTGGAAGAACAGGATCGACTCTTCGTAAATTGCCTGCCGCAAGGAAGCGTCGAATTCGGGAAAGAGTTTTTCGTTCTTCTCGTCCAATTGATCGAATCCACGCACGTGAATCCACTGCGTGCCGAACTCGATCGCCAACGCCCTTACGCGCTCGTCGCGCAGCATACGCCGCGCCTGCGCCGCGAGTACTTCGGAATCGTGCAAGCGGCCGGCGGCCGCCAGGCCGCGCAGTTCGTCGTCGGGCTGCGACGACCAAAGAAAGTAGCTCAAGCGGCTTGCCAGCTCCCAATCGTCCACCTCGATCGGACTCTTGCCCGCCACGGTGCGTTCGACGTGCATGAGGAATGAAGGGGAGATGAACACGCGCGCCAATACGCCGCGAAATGCCTCGTCGTGCGGCATCGGCCGTGCGCGCAACGTACGATAAAGAGCGTCTAAGGCGGCTCGTTCCCGCTCGGTCAGCGGCCGCCGATACGCGCGGGCGGCGAAAGCGTAGAGTTGCGTCAGTTGCGGCGGAGCCGCATTAGCGAATTCAGCCTCGAACTCCGCAGCGCGCTCGCCAAATGGTTCGCGAAAGCCTTCGAAGAACTTCAGCGTCTCCTGCGTCTGATCTTGCGTTACAAAGCCAATGAACAGCGGCAAGTACTCGTTTTCCGTCGTGGGAAAGTGAGAAATGAACCGATGCTCTTCCCACAATCGATCGATTTCCTTCGCTTCGGCCGCGCTGAGAAAGAGTCGCTTGAGCGGCTCATCCTCGCGATGAAATGTCTTGAGGCACACGACTTCGTCGGTAGGAATCACTTGTGGAAAGCAAATAAAGGTGGGAAAACATTGGCGGAATTCGGCGAAGCCCGCGTTGATCTTCTCCATCGAGTTTTCCGCTGTCGCATTCACGAGCAGCGGACCGCTCCCATCCCAGGAAGTATTCGCTGCCGGCGTTTCGGCGAGAAGCTCGACCCGGGCAACCGGCAGTTCGCCGCCAACAACGACTGCGTCGACCACGAATGGCATTTCGCGCAAAAGCATAGCTGGAAGTTGCAGTTCGACGATCTCACCGAGCGGTGTGACGAGATCCTCGGGCCGAGCCTGGGGAACATCCGATGTTTGGCCGAAGGCTGCGGCGGGCATTCCGAAATTGCTGGCTTCCTGGCGCTTGCCGACCAACCGTTCAAGGTCGATGCCGCGGAGCAGCGGACCGCCGAGCGTCAGGAGCCGCTTGCGTAACGGCGCGTCGCCCAGATCGCCGGCCGAATTTTGCGCCAGCATCAACAGGCCTTGGATGCGTTCGGCATGCCGGGTTGCTTCTTCGTGTCGCTGTGGATCGGCGGCGGCGGAGCGCCATTGCGACCAGGCCCGTGTGAGCGGACCGGCCGCCAGCAGTTGCCGAGGCCGCTTCTCTGACGGACCTTCGGCAATGCTCCAGACCTTGGCGTTGCCAAGCGAATCGGCATGCGGGTTGCCGTCGTGAATCGAATTCACAAGGTCGGCGGCGAGATCCCAAATCTGCTCCGCGTCGCCAAGCTGCGTGACCTTCATTTCGATTTGCGTCAGGTCGCAAACGTGATTGCGATCGCGGGCGTCGATGGCCAGCACAATCTGGTCACCCGGCGAAACGCGCAGTGCGGTCGGCTCGACCGACGCCGTCTTTCCCAGGTCGACCGCACCCTCGTCGAAGATTGCCGAACGAGCCGGCGTGCGCATTTCCAACCACCAGGCAACGCCGTTGCCACAGGCCGGGTGTGCGTGCGCCACTTTGGCGCTC
>JAGQOS010000050.1 GCA_020427265.1 Planctomycetales bacterium | reverse complement strand
ATCACCGATGCGCAACTCAAATTCGTCGAAGGTGACATCGGCGATAGGCAGCTTGTCGGCGCCTTACTGGCCGAACATAGCCCGTCGGCTGTTGTCAACTTTGCCGCAGAGTCGCACGTCGACCGCTCGATCGACGGGCCCCGGGAGTTCGTCCAAACCAACGTTCTCGGCACGGTCGAACTGCTGATGGCCGTTCTCGAATACTGGCGAAGCAGGAGAACGTCAGAACAAGAGAGTTTTCGTTTCTTGCATGTATCGACCGACGAGGTTTACGGTTCGCTAGGTTCGGAAGGCAAGTTCACCGAATCGACGCCATACGCGCCGAATTCGCCGTATTCGGCGTCCAAGGCGGCATCGGATCATTTCGTGCGAGCCTTTCACCATACTTACGGTTTACCCGTGCTGACGACCAACTGTTCGAACAACTACGGTCCCTATCAGTTTCCAGAAAAACTGATTCCGTTGATGATTCTCAATGCGTTGGAAGGCAAGCCCCTGCCGGTGTACGGCGATGGCACCAATGTGCGCGATTGGCTCTACGTCGAGGACCACTGTCGCGCGATTCGCACCGTTCTCGAACGAGGACGCGTGGGAGAGGTTTACAACATTGGTGGCGATTCAGAGCAGACGAATCTCAATGTGGTAGAAACAATCTGCGACCTGGTCGATGACTTTAGGCCGGCTTTGCCGCATCGACCGTGCCGCTCGCTTGTTTCTTTCGTTCGCGATCGACCTGGACACGATCAACGCTATGCGATCGATGCATCGAAAATTTCCAGCGAATTGGGGTGGCGCCCGCAAGAGTCCTTCTCGTCAGGGCTTCGCCGCACGGTCGCCTGGTATCTTGACAGTCCGAACTGGATCGAACGGGTGACCACGGGGAAATATCGACGCGAACGGCTCGGGCTCGCGCCGGCATCAAACTAAGACATTCAGGCTCAAGCATGCCGAATCAATTCGACAAGGGAATCATTCTGGCCGGCGGCGCTGGGACGCGGTTATATCCGTTGACGCGCGCGATCAGCAAGCAATTGTTGCCTGTGTACGATAAGCCGATGATCTATTATCCACTGTCTGTTCTCATGCTGGCCGGCATTCGCAAGGTCTTGCTGATTAGCACGCCGGAAGACATTGGCGGCTTTACACGGGTTCTCGACGATGGATCGCAGCTGGGAATTTCTATCACGTATGCCGTTCAGAAAGCGCCAAACGGACTGGCCGAGGCGTTCATCATTGGCCGCGACTTCGTGGCCGACGACCATGTTGCGCTAATTCTTGGCGACAACATCTTTTACGGTCAGGGGCTGGAAGAGATGCTGAGTCGCGCTGCAGCGATCCAAACGGGCGCGAGCATCTTTGCATATCCCGTACGCAACCCGCAGCGTTTCGGAGTGGTAGAGTTCGATGAGAATGGAAAGGCCGTCTCGCTCGAGGAGAAGCCGGCTGCGCCAAAGTCGAATTTTGCGGTGACCGGTTTGTACTTTTACGACAATTCCGTCATCGAGGCGGCGCGGCAACTCAAGCCTTCGGCGCGCGGCGAACTAGAGATTACGGATCTCAATCGCGTTTTTCTCGAAAGAAACGACTTGCACGTACATCGGTTTGGACGCGGCTTTGCTTGGCTCGATACCGGCACGCACGACGCCCTCGTACAGGCCTCGACGTTCGTCGAAACCATCCAGAACCGGCAGGGATTCAAAATTAGCTGTGTCGAGGAAATCGCCTTTCGTAAAGGATATATCGATGCGCGGCAATTGCATCTGCTCGCGGATCCGCTCAACAACGAGTACGGGCAATATCTGCGCGAAGTGGCGGACGAGAAGTAGCGGGGACTGATGTCAACGGCGCGCAAATCCATGTTTCGAGATCAAATTCCAACTCGAATTCCATTCGATCAGCCGTGTTTCTGCGGACGGGAGATGGAATATGTTACGCAGTTGCTTGCCGGCGGAAATCTTGCGAGCGACGGGGTGTATACCAAACGCTGCGTTGAATTGCTCGAATCGCGATTCCATATCGCCAAGGTATTGCTCACGCCGTCGTGCACCGCGGCACTCGAAATGGCGGCAATCCTGTGCGATCTGCAACCAGGCGACGAAGTGATCATGCCTTCGTATACGTTTGTGTCGACGGCCAACGCAGTTATGTTGCGCGGAGCGAAGCCCGTTTTCGTGGACATCCGACCCGATACCCTGAATCTCGATGAATCACGTATCGAGGAGAAGATTTCCTCACGCACGAAAGCGATCTTTGTTGTGCACTACGCCGGTGTGGCCTGCGAAATGGATCCGATTCTCGACATCGCGCGCCGGCACAATCTGAGGGTCATCGAGGACGCCGCGCAAGCACTTCATTCGTACTACCGCGGCCGCCCATTGGGCACGCTCGGTGATATCGGGGCATACAGTTTTCATTACACGAAGAACTTCATTTGTGGCGAAGGCGGCGCCATCTGCATTAACCTTCCCGAGTTCGCGGACCGAGCCGAAATCATACGGGAGAAAGGAACCAACCGCCGGCAGTTCCTGCTTGGCAACGTCGACAAGTACACGTGGGTCGATGTCGGGTCATCGCAAGTTGGCAGCGAAGTGTCGAGCGCCCTGTTGTGCGGTCAGCTTGAGATGCTCGACGAAATTCACGCCCGTCGCGCGGCGGCCTATGAACGGTATCAACAACTGCTGCAGCCTCTTGAGCTGTCAGGATTCTTCGATTTGCCCCGTGTCCCAGCTCATTGCCAGGGCAATTACCACATCATGTATCTCATGCTTCGTAGCGGCGATCACCGTGACCGGTTGCTCGCGCATCTGCGCGATCAGGGAATCTCGGCTGTCATTCATTATGTTCCGTTGCACGGCTCCGCGATGGGGACGCAGCTCGGATATTCACCTGGAGATTTTCCCGTAACCGAGCGAGCTGGCGCTTGCTTGCTGCGGTTGCCGCTCTTTGCCGATATTACGGCGGATCAGCAAGAACGAGTTGTTAACCAGGTCGCTCGGTTTTTCGAGCAGGTCGTATGAGATTCGCGCCCGGGTTTGGTCACTATTCGTCAGGGAACCAGTTGTGAATTGCGAGACAAACCAGCACGATCTTTGTGAGACTGCCACCGATATGTTGCTATCGGTTGTTGTGCCGGTATACAACTCGTCGTCCACGCTCGAGGCGCTGGTCCGTCGCCTTTGCGCGACAATCGAAACCTTAGGCGGTCGTTTCGAAATCATCTTCGTCGACGATGGCAGTCGCGACGATAGCTGGGCGACACTTTGCGATTTGCATGCCAGGTACGCCGAGCATGTTGTCGTCGTGCAACTAACGCGAAACTTCGGCCAACACAACGCGATCATGTGCGGACTTGAATTCGCACAAGGCGAGTTCGTCGTCACGCTCGACGACGATTTGCAGAATCCGCCGGAAGAGATCCCCCGGCTTTTATCCGAAATCCGTGAAAGGTCGCTCGACGTCGTTTATGGCGTGCCGATGCAGAAGAAGCATCATGTGGGACGGAATCTCGGCTCGAAGCTCGTGAATTGGTTCTTTCGCCGAGTCTTTAATAGTTCCGTAACGGTGACTTCCTACCGCATCATGCGGCGTGAAATCGTCAAGTCGATCCTGGTTTATGATTTGAACTTCACGTACATCGATGGCTTGCTGGCTTGGAATACGTCGCGTTTCGGTTCAATTAGCGTTGAACACGACGCGCGTGGGGCGGGACGTTCGGGCTATTCATTTTCCAAGCTGTTCACGCTAGCGCTGAATCTCTTCACGAACTTCTCTTTGCTGCCGTTGCAGTTGACGACACTCCTGGGGATCGTCGCCTCGACGTGTTCGTTTGTGTTGGGGATCTACACGTTAATTTGTTATTTCTTCGCCAAAGTCGAAGTTTCCGGCTATGCCTCGACCATCGTAGCCGTTCTGGGGTTAGGCGGATTGCAGTTGCTTTCCTTGGGAATTCATGGCGAGTACCTGGGGCGGTTGCACTTGAACGTCAATCACAAGCCGCAATACACGATTCGCACGTCGCGCCGCGCGGCCGCTGAAAACGCTGCGAATTCGTCGTCCACCTCACGTTAGGCAGACAGCCGTAAATGTCTCAATCGCTGACCCTATTTGCGATGACCAAGAAAGGTTTCGCCGTGCTATCGGCGCTAATGCAAGAGGCGCCGGGCATTGTGAAAACGGTTGTGACGGCTCGCGATACGGCCGTTGCCGATGACTACTGCGATGCCATCTTGGCCCTCTGTCGCGACCATGGCGTGCCGACGATGGAACGTACGGAATCGTTCCAATTGAATTCCGATTACGCCATGGCCGTGTCTTGGCGATGGAAAATCGACTTGCCAGCACGTCGGCTCATTGTGTTGCACGACTCGCTGTTGCCACGCTATCGCGGATTCAATCCGCTGCCGACGGCGCTGATCCGCGGCGATGAGGAAATTGGTGTCACCGCGCTTTTCGCCACAGACGAATACGACTGCGGCGATGTGATCGCGCAGGCATCGCAAGCGATTTCTTATCCAATTCGCATCGACCAGGCGATCGACTCCATGTTGGAGCTTTACAGAGATCTGGTGCTGCAAATTGCGGCAATGCTTGCGGAGGGAATCGAAATGCCTGCTAGCCCGCAAGACGACTCGCAGGCGACCTACAGCCTGTGGCGCGACGAGGAAGACTATGCGATTGACTGGTCTCAATCGGCGACTGACTTGCGCCGCTTCGTCGATGCCGTAGGACATCCTTACAAAGGCGCCTCGACGACGCTGCACGGCCAGCGCTTGCGAATTCGCCAGGTGCGAGCGTTGCCCGACGTTTCCATTGCGAATCGAACGCCGGGCAAAGTTATTTTCATGCGCTCAGGGCGGCCGGTTGTCGTCTGCGGCGAAGGGTTGCTGCTTCTCGAAAAAGTGGAAGATGAGCACGGCGAAGTTATCGATCGATTCGATCGATTTCGCCTTCGGTTTCAATGACAATCGTCGCCAAAGACGACCGGTGTCATTGGTCAATATCCACTTCATCCCGAACCATGGTCGCCGCAGATAGGCTACTCCGGGACGACAAGTCCTTCGTCTAGCAGGTTGCCGTTCTTGTGTATTTGCACATGGATGCGGCCGTCATTTAAGAAACGATAACTGACCGAGGCGATGGGGCGATCGTTCATGGGTTCGACATGAATGACGTTCCCTTCGATGCGCCATCGGTAGTCTTCGTGGAGCTTGTTCTCGTAGTAGTACGCTCCGTTTTCGCCAAAGCGGACGCCGTTGAGGTCATACTTGCGCAGTTTGGCGCGCCACGCATGAGCCGTCGCGCGTTTGAGCGTCGCCATTTCAACGGGCGAAAACGCAGCAGGCGCGGTTCGCTCGCTCTTGATCGACGCCAGGCGGGCTTCGACGCGCGCCTTACTCAGGCCTGTTAATTCGGGCAACGCCAGGCGGTACCATTCGATGGCGTGCTGGCGAATGTTTTCCATCTCCCACTCGGACCGCGATTCGGCGACGTTCCACCAGCGATCGGCCAGGTCGACTTGGTCGTTGGACGATTCCACGGTCTTGATTTCCTTGGTCGCCAATTCGCTCAATTCGCGATCCTCGCCGAGCGCTAGAAAGGTCAGGCCGTGCTCGAAATCGCCTTTCGCGAAACATAGGAATTCGCCCGCTGCTCGGTTGGCGGCAGGATCTTGGGGCGTCTGTTCGAGTGTTGCGAAGGCTGCCTGCGATGCTTCGTATTGTTTCGAAATTCGAGCCAGATCTCGTTTGCGGGCCACCAGCAATCGGACGGTATCTCCCTGGCTCGCGCGTCGCGCCGTATCGATCGCGGACTCGATCACCGAGTTCGCGCTGTCGTACTGGTCTTTGACCACCAGGGCCTTGACCACATCCGACGCGTACTGAATGTATTCGGCGACGGACTCCGCATTGCGCAACTTGCGCCCGATTTCGCCAACGACATATAGCTGCAGTTTCTCTTTGTCGACCTTGTAGCGCGCATCAATCCGTTGAATTCCTTCCTCCGCAAGCTTTAAGTCACCGGCCGCGATTGCCGATTCGATCGACAAAACGAGCAATTCGTATCGGGCCACCGCATCGTCGTTGGTTTCGGCAGCCATCTGCTGCAGTCGTTGTGCAAGCTGACGCTGAGTCTTCGGGTCGGGAGCAGCCAATTGTGAGGCGAAGAGCGACTCGATGGTTTTCCTTGCCGCCGCCCGACTTGCGGCCGTTGGCACCGCCAGGCGTTCGGTCGCGTCGGCGCCCGTTTCAACAGATTCTGCTGCAGGTTGCGTTTCTGTTTGAGCCGTTGCCGGACTTCCGCCCAGCAAGGATGCCCAAATCATCAGCACGATCGGCGCAGAACTATTCCACATGCATGTGATGCCGCGACTTGGAGACTGGCCGCAAGGCCGGCTGCGATGTTGTCGAAGGAAATTCATGAAACGTTTGCCCTAAAGGGCAGTATGAGATGGAGATATTGCGAAGAGAATCAATGAATTCGGTCTCGACGAGCGAAGGGTTTTAGACGTACTGAGATCGCGATACAAAATGCCAGCGGGTGAACTCTTTGCAATTCTATCGTCGTTGGCGACCAAGTCCAATTTCGGCTGTCTTTCGTCGGCGAAGATGCCAGAAAACTCGGGGCTCTCGTCGCGGCGCCTCGCTATCGTTTGTGCGCGATGACATAAATTCCGGCGGCCGTGACCGATGCTTCGGCATGTCGGCCCAATAACAGATCGAGGTACTTCAGCGGCGATAGAATCCATGTAAGCGGCATAATCAGTTGATAGAGTCGTCGGCTTCCCAGAGAGAAAGCCAAGGCCAACCATTCTTGCAGCATCCATAGTAAGGCGGAGGTGGGACCTGCCCCAACTTCGACCAGCTCAATTTCAAACGCCTGAAACAGCACGCGAAGCCCACTGACAGTAAAGCGGTGATAATCGTGTGGCGACGCGTGGTAGCCTTGCATGAAGGGCACATAGCAGCAAACCTGTCCGTCGCTGCGCAAGACGCGATGCATCTCGGCGACGTGTTTGTCTGGATCGGGAACATGTTCCAGTACGGCGATGCTCAGGATTCCATCGATCGATTCATCCCGCAGCGGTAACTGCTTAAGATTCGCCGTGATGTGAACCGATTCGTAGGCTGATCCATCGATGCAAAGCACTTGATCGTCGTAACTCGAAGTTCCCGAGCCGAGGTCGCAAACCAACTGGGTCTGCGCGTCGAACCGCCGTAAGAATTCGCGGCGGAAACTCGTCATGCAAATTGGCGAAAGCAGTTCGATGGCCAATGGGTAGTAGCGGCCAAATCTCTTTTTTGCCGCCTGCTTCGCGCGATTGAGCCAATCGCCGTCCGCCACATCATCGGGAAAACCGCCGAGATTAAGTTGGTCGTTGCTCCATGGTGTCCGGTATCCGCAGGCCGCGCACTGAAGCCAGTGGTTGGCATCGAGTTCCCGCTGCTCGAGCACCTGCCGGCATTCGGGGCATGCCAGCACTGCGGAAACGCGCTGAAGCATCTGCGCTCGCTGTGAAAGGTCGTCGGAGGTCGCGGCCGTGTTCATGGCTCTTGCCCGAAGTCACAGAGTGTAGCGTTGTGTCATCGAAAAACCGCGGCCAGAAACGCTACGCTGCACGGCAATGGGCGATCGATCGTGTCCCGCTCGTAGTGAACGGCAGTGTAACCATCAAGGATCAGATTGGCTCCACCATAAAACCATTGATTTCCACCGAAATTCCTTGCTGCAGAAATTGCACGGCAACCACGAGTCGTGATTTTCCCTTGCGACTAAGGATCGTGCCCTCCATTCCCATCATCGACCCAGCCTTGATTCGCACTCGCTGTCCGGGCTGAAGCCGTCGTTCCACGGTCAAAGGCGCATCGGAGTCGATGAGCGTTTGCACATTGCGCAGATCCGAGAGCAATCCCAGGCCATCTGGCACCTCGAGGATTCGCGACACACGATTGGTCGTCAGGCACGATACTCGTTCGTGCTCGTCTCCATACAGGAACACGTAACCGCCAAACAACGGAATCTGCGATACGACGCGTCGGCCCCGTATCAGATTCTCTTTGGCAATCAGCGGAAGGTAGAACGGCACCCGATTGCTGCTCAGATACCTCGCCAGGGCCTTTTCCTGGCGCGCCTTCGTGTAAACCGCCCACCAGCGCCTTCCCGATTCGCCGGAGCAATTGCCGTCGAGCAGGCCGGTGGGAAATACGCAGGTTTCAGCGGCAAGAATGGGCATCGCCGATTAGTTAGTCCAATAGAGGGGGGGCGCGACGGAATCTATCCTTAAGTATGCCCCTGAGCAACCGAAAGTCAAAACAGCAGTGAGGTCAAAAATCAACCAGCGTGGTCGCCATGTTGCTTCTCGGCATCCTCGTCGATTTTCGATCGGCCGAAGATCTACTTCGTTTGAGGGGAGCCGCAATTTCGCGAGAAGATAAAACACGCGATTTGATGGGCTTTCTCTCTGGTGTCGAGATTACACGCCGTTTTGGCACGATGGTTGCAACCCTTGATGAGACACCTGGTCCGATGCTTTCTGATTTGCAATGGACGCGTCGCTCGGGGGGGACGAACAAGCACATGAACTGCGACACGCGAATCGGTACAATTCGCATAGCCGACACAGGGAACCAAAACAACGGAATTCCCCGGGTTTTTGCCGGGTTTAGCGGCTCCCAATTCCTTGACACCGACGTAAGAACAACTACCATGAACTCGTGTGGAAAAGTATTTTTGCGTGAGAATGGGTCACTATTTTCGCGCAAACTTTTTGCAAAATCTCTTCCGCCGCTATCCGTAATTTCACGAGGGGATGTTTCGTCCTGCACCATGCTCGATCTCGCGCTAGGGGCGCGATGATAAGGCAACGCGATTGGGGTAACGCTAGCCGTAGCGATTGATCGGTAAATCGAGTGAAAGATTGAAGGCGTGCGTTCGGTGCACGTTTTCATTCCACGTGGTCAGTGCGCACGGGCGCTCTCTCCGTGTGTGGGGCAGAACAAGCAATCTGAATTCAAAGAGCAGTATGGCGGCAAACAAAAACAATCGGCGCAAAGCATCACCCCGACAAGAAGGCCAAGCTAGCACTGCTGCAGCGGCCAATGCCTTGCAGCCCGTCACTCCTGAGCAGCTCGTGGCGCGTATCGAGCCGCAGTGGTATGCAATCGCCGCCGTGATCGTTCTCTGCTTCGCTTGGGCATATTGGCCAACGATCAGTGTCGAACTGTGGGATAAGTGGTGGGCCATCCAAGATTACTCCCATGGTTTCCTGGTCTTGCCGCTAGCGCTTTACGCTTTGTGGGTCCGCCTGGATAAGTTTCCCCACGGCCAAATCAAATGGACGTGGTTTGGGTTGGTGGTCATCGGCATCAGCCTCTTGATTCGCATCATCGGCGGTCTGTTCTTTCTCGGCGGTGTCGACGGATGGTCGATCCTCGTTTGGGTTGCCGGCGTCTGTCTGCTTTGTGGCGGTTGGCGGTTCTTCTTGTGGGCGCTGCCAGGCGTGGCGTTCCTTGTGTTTATGATTCCGCTGCCATACCAGGTCGAAGGGTTCTTGCGTCGCCCCTTGCAAACCGTGGCGACCAATTCCAGTGTCTGGGTGTTGCAATGCCTGGGCCAGCCGGCGATTGGCCGCGGGCATACGATCTGGCTCAACGAACATGAACTGGAAGTGGCGCAAGCGTGTTCCGGGTTGCGTATCTTTGTCACGATCGCCGTCATCGCTTTCGCCTATGTGCTGATTGTGCGGCCGAAATGGTGGGAAACGGCGGCTTTGGTCGTCAGCGTTTTTCCCGTGGCCTTGCTTTCGAACATCATTCGCATCGTGATTACCGGGTTCCTACATCAATTCATTTCCTCCGAGGCGGCGAATCGATTCACGCACGATCTCGCGGGGTGGGCCATGATTCCTGTTGCCGCTGTGCTCTATATGTCGCTGCTGTGGTATATGAGCAAACTCGTCAAACGCGTTGAATTGAGCGACATGCGGCAAATGTTCCGACCAGGGGCGGCATAAGCCTGTTTCAGGTGACGCCCTCGCGGCGTCGAAATCTCCTATGGACTTCCTTACTAAAGACAACCTGAACCAAGTTGCCGCTGTCGGCAGCGATCGCGGGAGGCAAGCATGACGCGCCAATTGCCTCCGGGCGACGCCCCGCATCAGTCTTTCGGCGGCGCGATGACTGTCGCGCCCGCGCCGAAACGCATGGCCACAACCGACGCTGCCGGCGATGCCGCGCAATCGGGTTCGCAGATCACGCCCGCCTTTATCTTCCGGGCCGTGCGCCGTTGGTGGAAGATCGCCACGCCCATCGCAATGATCATGGCTACGGCAGCCAGCGTGTCGGTCACCTTGGCTCATGTCAATATGTACAAGACAACGGCCTGGCTCCGCATCGAGGAAGAAAAGCCGTATGTCGCCTACAAGTTGGATTCCAACAAAGCACGCGACACGTTCGTCGAAACCCAAGTGGCGCTGATTCGTAGCCCGCTGGTGCTCGAACGGGTGGTCGCGCAGCCCGAGATCGCTCGCATGGAAGAGCTGCAGGATGTCGGCAACCCCGTCGGTTTCCTCGCGTCGTTCCTTCAGGTCAGCACGGTCGGTCGTTCCGAACTGTTCACGATTAGCTATACCGGCAAGAATTCGAAGAATAGCGCTCGCATTACCAACGCAGTTGTCGAGGCCTACTTCAAGGTGCAGGCACAAGACGAAGCGTATCGTACGCAGCGAGTCTTGGAACTGCTCGAAGAAGAGCGGGCGCGCCGGCAAACCCGTATCGCGCAGTTGCAATCGAATATTCACGAGCTGTTGAAGGCCGTGCAGTCGATCAATCCGCTCGAACGCCTTGGCAAGGCGTATCTGATGACCGACCTCGAGTCGATCAAGCACCCCTTGCATGGTCTGCATACGCGAATCACCGATTCCGAACTGCGTCGCGAGCTGCTCGAAGCTCAGTTAAAGGCGGAAGAATCCGTCGTCGCCGACTTCAAACTTCCAGAAGAAGACATCGACGAAGCTGTTGAAGCCGATGATCGGCTTCCGCCTCTGCGAGCGCAAATCAAAGCGATCATCGCCAAGGCCGATCAGTTGGCCGATCTGTCCGCCCTGCAGCGGAAAGATCCCGGGTATCTGCAATACATGTCGCAGGCGCTCGAGGTCAAAGCCAAACTCGACAAGCTCAAGGAGGACATCCGCCCCGAACATGCCGCCAAGCTCCACAAGCAGCGCATCGGGCAACGCGAGAGCAATGTCAACAGAATGAGGGCTCAGGTGGCCAACCATCGGCTGATGGAGACCTTGCTGAAAGATCGCCTCTTCCGCCAGCTCAAAGACGAACAGAACGTTTCGGAAAAGCAGGTCAATATCGAGTTCCAGAAGGCCGAACTCGCGCGGGAAATGCACGTCTTGAACGTCATCACCAATCGCGTGGCCCGCATGCGTACCGAAACCCGCGCCCCGGCTCGCGTGACACCGCTGAAAGAAGCCTCGCCGGCGCCCGTTCCGATCAATCGGGTCAATGTCAAGAAAGTTTCCCTCGCCGGCCTCGCCGCGTTCTGTGTTCCCTTCGCCATGGCGGTCGTCTGGGAACGCATCGTCCGGCGTATCGATGGTCCGCAGCAGCTTTGGCAGGCCGACCTCACGGTCATTGGCGAAGTCGCGCGGTTGCCGGTCACCTCGCGCGTTTCCAACATCGCATCCTCGCGCAGCATCGCTCGCGACGTGAGTCTATTCGAAGAAAGTATCGACAGCCTGCGCACCTGCCTGCTGCTTTCCGAGCCGAACGCGGAAAGTCGCGTGCTCGTTGTCTCCAGCGCGGTCAGCGGCGAAGGCAAGACAAGCGTCGCGTCGCAACTGGCCGTCAGCATCGCCCGCAGTACCGGCGAGCCGACCCTACTCATCGACGCCGACATGCGTAGCCCCGACCTGCACAACGTGTTCGATATCCCCAACGAACCCGGCCTGGCGCAAGTGCTCAGCCACGAATGCACGGCCGAAGAAGCGATCGTTACCAGTTGGAGCAACTACGTGCACCTGCTTCCCGCCGGTGTCCTCAAGGCCAGCCCTCACAAACTGCTGGGCGACGGCGCGTTCAAGTTGTTCCTTTCCGAAATCCGCTCCACTTATCGCCACATCGTGATCGATACGTCGCCGATCCTCTCCGCGAGCGAATCACTCGTTCTCGCCAAGGCGGCCGACGCCACGCTCCTCTGCGCCATGCGCGATATCAGTCGCGTCGATCAGGTGCAGAAAGCGTACGAACGTCTGGTCAACACGGGCGCTCGCCCGCTGGGAACGGTTCTCAGCGGTGTCCCGACCAGTCGTTACGCTTACCTGTACGGTACTTACGCTTACCCACGAGACCTCTAGGATGTCGTCCGTAGCACCGCCACTTGTAAAGCAGCCGCGCAACCGCGAAGTCAGCCAGTTCGGCCACGACGACGCGGCTGAGTACGTCTTGAACGTGCCGGTCGCCATCGGCACGGTCGTCGCCATCTGTGTGTTGGCCCCCATGCTCTACTTCTGGCATGCCTTCATGGTTTCGCGCACGTCGATCGTCTATCTCGAGCGGGCCGAAGCGCTGGTCGAAGAAGGAAAGCTTAACGAAGCGGTCGACTACCTCAATAACTACATCCGCGTGAATCCCGACGACGTCGACGCCAAAATTCGTTTGGCCGAAGTCTATTACGATTTCGCCGGCGACCAGATCAAACGCAAAGGCCGCGCGGTCGAGTTGCTGTCCACGGCCGTCGGGCTCGCCCCCAAACGCAACGACCTGCGTCTCAAGCTCGCCAATCTGCTCATCGAAATGTGGCGATTCCAGGCGGCTGCCGACGAAGCCCGCAAGCTCCGTGAAATCAATCCGGCCGATCCAGATGCCGCCCGCATCTATGCACTGGCGCAATACGGGTTATACGGCAGTGCTAGCGACACTGCCACGACCGGCGCCATTACCGACGCCTCGGATCTGGTCCGTGAGTTCGAATCGGCGATTGAAAAGAATCCCCGCAACGTCGAACTGCACGTGAAGCTGGCCGAAATCTGGCGGAAGCATCGCTACGATTTCATTGAAAAGAATCGCAACACCAAGGCCGATCAGGTGATGGTTAACCTGGTGCGCAAGAATCCCGATCTCAAAGACGCCTACCTCGCCCGCTACGACTACAAGATCGAGCACGACCAGATCGGTGCCGATGCCGATATCCGCCGCGCCATCGAATTGTCGCCCAACGACTTCGAAGTGCTGCTCAAGGCCGGCGGCAACGCCATCCGCAACGGTGTCGACATCGCCAAGTCGGCCAATCCCAACTCCGAGCGGGCCCAAAGTAGTTTCCGCGACGCCGTCGATTACTTCCAACGCGCCATCCGCCTCGAAGGCAAGAACCCGCGCGGCCATCTCGGCTTGGGCCAGGCATTCTGGGTCCAAGGCAAGAATACCGAAGCAATCGACGCCTGGAAGGAGGGGCTGAATCGGGTCAAGAAGGAAGATAGCATCGATCTGAACGCCCGCATCGCCGAAGCCCTGGTCATGCTCCGCAAGCTCGACGAGGCCGAAGTGGTCCTCGATTCGCTCGACCAGGGAATCGAACAGCTCGGCCCCAAGCTGCAAAAGCAGGGGCGGGCAATGGCCGACAATGTCGTCAACTTCCTCCGCGCCAGGCTGGAATTGCAAAAGGGCAATTACCGCAAGGCGACCACGCTTTTGAAGCAAGTGATCAGCTACTACAAGTCGCAGGAAACCAGCGAGCGCATCGAACTCGAAAAGTTCGAATCGCTGCTGCTCTTGGCTCAGGCCTACATGAAGCTGCAAGAATGGGATGAAGCGCTGCGAACGCTTGCCGAAGCGGCCGAATTGCAGCCCGAGTCCGACCAAGTCCGAACCATGATGATCGCCGTTCAGGGCGAGTTGGGCGGCGATGCCGATCAGGTAATCGGTATCTTAAGGCCGAAGGCGCTGAACGACTCAAAGGCTTTTCTCCAGCTTTTCCGCCTGCTTCTTTCCCAGCAGTTGCGGCTGCCGCCCAATCAACGTGATTGGTCCGAAGTGGCCGAAATGGCCGCCAAGCCGATCGGCAATCTCAGCGAAGACTGGAGCTTTCTCCTGCTCAAGGCCGACTACCAGTTGGGTAGCGGTGGCGATGCCGCCCGGCCGCAGGTCCTCAGCACGGTGAAAGAAGCGGCTCGCCTGCACCCGAACGATCCGCAACTGCTGGCGTTTCTGCCACTCATCTATCAGCGTTTAGATTTGCAGGAAGAATCCGACCGGGCGATGGCCAACTTCCGCGAGCGTGCCGGCCGTTCCGTGCAGCGATTCCTGATCGAAGCCGAACTGCTCAACCTCCGCAAGGAGACGGACAAAGCGATCGATCTGCTTACCAAGGCGCTCGGCTCGTTCGGCGAACGCGAACAGGGCCCCTTGCGGCAACAACTGCATAATCTTTACCGGCGCAGCAACAAGCTGCCCGAAGCGAAGCAGCAGCTCGAAATGATGGCCAAGCTGCCCGACATTCCCAATCGCGCCGTGATTCTACGCGAAATTGCCGAGTTGCAGTTCGCCATGCGTGGCAATGAGAAGTTTGGCTACGGCGACCTGGCGAAGTGGGAAACCGAACTGAAGAAATGGGAGGCCGAACTGCGCGACGTCGAAGGCCCGGAAGGCGCCATGTGGCGCGAGATCCGCGGCCGTCGCCTGGCTCTCGAAGCCAAGGATGCAAAAGATCCCAAGTTCCGCGAAGCCGTTCAGTTGCAAAAGGAAGTGGTCGGCTCGCGACCCAACTGGGCCCCGGCCCACGTGCTGCGCGGCATGCTGAGCCATCGCGAAGGAAATCTCGAAGAGGCGATCAACGCCTACAAGCGAGCGATCGCGCTCGGCGACTCGCGGTTGGGTGTCTATCAAAAGCTAATTCAACTGCTGTCCGCGACGCAAAATTACCCTGAAATGAACAAGTATTTGGAGCGAGTTCGGGCGCTCGTTCCTTCTATACCCGCCCTCAGGCGGCCTTTTGTTGAGGAAAGCGTTCGGCGCGGCGACATTGTGGGTGCCATCGAATTGGCCGAAGAGGCGGTCGCGGCAACGCCCGACGATCCCACGGCGCATATCAGCTTGGCCCAACTGTTGCTCATTAGCGGCGACGTGAAAGCGGCCGAAGCCAAGTTTGTCGATTCCGCCAGGAAGTTCCGCGACAATCTCCAGGTGTGGCATTCGCTGCTGTCGTTCTACGTGCAAACGAACAATCGCGACATGGCTTTGAAACTGCTGGATCGATTCCCCGAAAAAGTGGATGGAACGCCGGGCCAGCGCGAGTTCATCTTGGCTCAAGGCTATCAGATCCTCAGCCGCTTCGATCCCAAATTGACGGAGCGAGCGCAGCACTATTACCGCGAAGCGCTGAAACTTGCTCCGGAAAATGTCGACATCCTGCTCAAGCTGGCCCAGTTCCTGGCCCCGACCGATCGGGATCGCGCCAAGTTGGCCTGTCAGCGGGCATTGAAAGTGGCGCCGCAAGATAAGCGGGCGCGTCGGTTCCTGGCGATCTTGCTTGTGGAAGACGGCACGACGGAGTCGTTCAATCAGGCCCTCGAACTGATGAGGGGCCTGATCGACAAGACAGAACTCGGTGACAATGCCGATCCGATCGACTTGCGGTTGGCCGCGAATATTCTGGTGCATCGCAGCGGCAAGGAAAATCGTGAGAAGGCGCGCCAGATTCTGGAAAAATTGATCGCTAGCGGCTCCGCCACGCCCAGCGACTACTTGCTGATCGCCCGCCTGCTCGAGATGGAGGGCAAGTACGACGCGGCCAAACGCATGGGGCAGGACGGCGTCCTGCGACCCAACGCAACGCTCGGGCATCATGTGGCCTATGTCGAAATGTTGCTCCGCATGGGCTTTGAGCAAGACGTGCCGCTGCTGCTCACGAAGATGGACAAGATCGTCAAGAACCACATTCAGACCATTCAACTCCGCGTGAAATGGCTCGACCAGTTGGGCCGTACGGCGCAGGTGCCCGGCGTGATTGAACCGTTTATCGCCGGGGCGCTCGATAGCGTCGACAAGGCGTTGCCCGCTGACCAGCAGAACCTCAACAAGGCCCAAATCTACGGCGCTCAGGGTAACTTGTACGGCAGCGTTAAGATGTTCGATCGGGCGGAACAAGCATTCCGTCAGGTCGAGAAGCTGAGCCCGCCGGCGTATCAGCCGCTGGTTCAAGTGTTGGCGGCGCAAGGCAAGATGCCCGAAGCCATGCGGCTGTGCCTGAAGAAAGCGCAAGAAGAAAAAGACTTGCTCAAGGCCGCCCTGATCGCTTCACAAGCGATTGCTACGGCCAGTGAAGTGCAGCCGAGCGATATCAAGATTGTCGAGAAACTGCTCGACTTTGCCGTGCAAAAGAATCCCGACAATCAGAATCTGCTCTTCGCCACGGCATTGGCTCGGTCGGCCGAAGGCGATTCGGCGGCAGCCGTTCGCAACTACGAACAGATCATCAAGATCAATCCAAACCATGTCGCTGCGTTGAACAATCTGGCCGCCGAACTGGCCGAAATGGGTGTTCGTCAGCGCGACGCGATGGTGGCGATCAACAAGGCCATCGATCGCGCCGGACGCTTGCCGCCGTTGCTCGATACCAAGGCCATGATCCTGCTCGAAGCCGATCCCGATCAGGCCATCATGCTGCTGACCGAAGCGACTTCGATCCCCAACCCCGATTCCCGCTATTTGTTGCACATGGCTTACGCTCATATGCGCAAGGGTGAAACGATTAAGGCGCGACAGAAGCTCAAGGAAGCCAACGAGGCCGGGCTGGGCGAGCTACGCTTGTCGTCGGGCGATCAAGAACTGCTCAAGAAGCTCGAAGCAGGAACCAAACGCCAGGCCGCCTAGCAATTGCGATTTAGACGATGGTGAACTGAAATGAAAAATTTCACGAAACAACCTTATTTCCCCTACGCCGGCGCCGGAATCATCATTCTCGTGACGCTGGTCTCCGGGCTGGTTCAGGGGAGGCTC
>JAGQOS010000509.1 GCA_020427265.1 Planctomycetales bacterium | reverse complement strand
CACGGCGATGCCAAGTCGATTCTCCGCGATCTGAAGGAGGAAAATTCCGTCATCAGCACGGTCTTTACTTCGGTCCCGTATTTTCGCAAACGCGTTTACGGCAAAAACGTATGCGAGCTAGGCCAAGAAGCCGACATCGAAAGCTATATCGCCAACCTTGTTGACGTTTTCATGGCGGTCCCGCTCCATCCACAGACAAGACGTTGCAAGTGCGGGTGTAAATGAGCTTCCGGTTCCTCGATGGCCAGAAAGGTGTGGTCACGGTCACGGGATTCGACCAGTTGTTCAAGTTCCAACGACTTGAGTGCCAAATAGATCAAGTTTGCCGAGCCGAGGCTTGCATCGGCAATGGGTCGGTCGCCTCCGTCGATGAACAATCGAAGCGACCGAATGAGGCGGTCGGGATTGGTTGGGGAAAACCCAAGTGCAGTTTCCAAAGCCTGCCAGTCGCCAACCATTTCCACCAGCTTGTCGGTCAGATTCCCCGTTACGGATTTTATTTCTTCGATTTCTGTGACGGCTTCCGAGGCGTCGGCCACTTCGCCTGCTAGGTGTCGGGGGCAAGTCGGGGCGAAGTCGGCCCTGGCATTTCTTCGTTAAACGCTTCTATGCAAGTGCGAAACGCTTTCGGCCGTCGCAACTTGTCGGAAACGCACATCTGGAAGAAAAAACCGTGCGTCAACCTTGCAGCCAGAGAGTCATTGAGGTTTGTAATTCCGCAATGCGACATTTGGCGAGCGTGCGGCTAATCGTCGTGGCGCACGGCGGCCGGTCCCGGTCGAATCCCAGCGGGTCGCGAAGTTCATCCCAATGGGCTGCGGCCCAACGGACGAGCACTTCCATCTCGCGAATTCTGGCCAGCATACCCAGCTTCATCAGCAGGACGATGCCCGAAAAAGCGTGGCGCACCCCGCGACGGCAGCGAGGATCGTCAAGCTGGGAAAACGCGTCAAGCAATGTCGAAGACCGCATCGAAGGCTCCTTCCAAGTAAAGCAGCCCCCCTGAGGTCATTCTCTACGCACGCACAGCCCCGACGGTTCGCAAAAACAGACTTTGCAGTTCTCCTGGGAATATCAACCAGACGCATTGCAGGAGGTTCCTTAGATAGGATAATCTTGGCTTTGGGAAAGGAGAATGCGGGTCGCACGGCAGCACAACCCGGGCGTTGTTGTCAGTCGATGATCGCGGATGGGGTGACGCGCAGCAAGACCCTGGAAAGCTCGTTGGAGCAGCACTCGATGATGGGAAATAGCTCAGCCTGTCTGGTCCATGTTTTTGCAGGCGGCGAGGTTTGCGGTGACATCAGAATCGGGGCTGAGCGAACGTCGTCAATCGGCCTAAGTGGATGCTTACGGCGACTACCGGAGGCTCGCGATTACACAGAAGCATTTTGACATACTGAAAGGTTGGGCGCATTACCCAATTGCCCAGTTTTCAATTCTGCAATGAGTCGACAGCAAAAGCTACAAAACGCGGTTTGGCTACATCGGCAGGGTCGGCTGCGCGCAGCGGCCGAGATCTACGTCGAGTTGATTCGAGAAAATCTTCACGACGTTGAGGCGATGCGGCTATTGGGCACCGTCTACTTGCAAGCGAGCGACTTTCAACAGGCCGAGAAGGTTTTACAGCGTGCGCTGTCGGCGAATCCGGCCGACGCAGATGTCAGAGTATGCTTGGCGCGAGCGTTGCACGAACTCAGCAGAGGCGACGAGGCGCGCCGCCACGCCGAAATGGCAAAGCGACTCGATCCTAGCCGCCCTGACGTGCATTCATTGCTTGGCGTTTTTCACCTAGGAGCAGGAGAATACCGCGATGCAGAAGACTGCTTTCGAGACGCCCTTGCGTTCGACTCGCACGATACGACTGTGATTTTACATCTCGCACTTACTCTCAAGAAACAAGAGCGCTGGCGCGAAGCAGCAGGTTGGTATCGGCGCGTTGCGGACGCGACATCCGATGCGAAAGCGCGTGTGTGGATGGCCGCAGCGCTTGCACGCGTTGGAGACGACGACGCGGCCATCGCGCAATTCGAGAGCGCATTAGACGAACATTCTGATAGTGCGGATCCACACAACCAATTCGCTGCGCTACTGCTGGAAAAGAACGATTTCGACGGATTCCGAGTCGAATGCAGCCGCGCGATCGAGGTGGACAAAGCCAATCCTTACACATATCTGCAGCTGGTCGACGCGGGAGTGTGCTTACTCGACTCTCAGTGTGCGTATCTCGATTCATTGCTGCAATCCACAGGATTGGCGGACTGTAACCAAGTGATTGGTCATTTTGCGATGGGGCATCACTTTCGTATCCGCGAGCAATGGAGCGATTCATGGAGGCACCTCCTGCGTGCAAATGAGTTGCTAGGCGAGATGATGCCTAGCGACCTGCGGGGGGCCATCGCAGATATGGCCGAGTGCCAGCGATTCTTCACGAAAGACATTCTTGAGTTGAGCGGCGACCTGGCGATAGACGCGGCGATACGCCCCGTATTCGTCGTGGGCATGCCGCGCTCGGGAAAGTCGACCGTTGAACGCTTGCTCGCATGTCACTCGCATGTTGCGATGGGCAGTGAACTCAAGACTTTGCATAGGCTCAGCCCGCGAATTCATCTCGATATTACACGCTGGCGTCGCGGGAATGTCAAGCTTACTGACGTGCGCGCGACGCTTGGGCTACTTGGCGGCGAATATGAGAAATGCCTTGCTCAGTTCTGTCGAGGTGCGAATGCCAGCATGGTTTCGAACTCGTATCCATGGAATCATCTGGAGTTGGGAATCGTCGCGATACTCTGGCCCAACGCGATAGTCGTCCATTGTCAACGGAAGCCGATCGATATCGCGTGGGAGTGTTTAGGAAAGTACTTCGCGCGCGCACAACCATTTGGACGAGACTTAAGTGAAATCGAAGAAATGGCTTGTGAGTACGAGGCACTCATGGCATTTTGGGGTGACACGCTTCCGATACCGATTCATAAAGTGTCTTTTGAAGAGCTTCACTTTGACTTAGTCGATACGACCAATGATCTTGCCAGAAAAATCGGGCTCGACACGAATGATTTTGATGGCTCGGCGTTAAATGGTGAGGTCTCCCGAATCGAGCGTATGAAGAGTGCCGGTTCGCTGGCTTGTTCGCGCAAGAGGTACGAGCAGTTTCTCGACAGTCCATAGAGCGGCATTTGCGTGGAGTTGGAAACGACTGGATATTTGCATGGATATGGATAAGGGCACGATTACCCAACACGCAACTGTGAGTAACTCCGTGCGACAAACATGTGCCTAATCCGCGAAGGAGCTTCCCACGGATAAGTTCACAAATTCCTCGCTACCCCAGTTTCCTAGTGTGGTTCGCGGTCAAAGGCAGTTGCACTTGCTTTTC
>JAGQOS010000508.1 GCA_020427265.1 Planctomycetales bacterium | reverse complement strand
CGATGATACGTGTCACAACGAACAGCCGTCGCGGCGCTTTGATCCATGAAGCTGGTAAGCAAAACCGTTCGCGTAGCAAAAGTAGTTCAAGGCCCGGCTGGCATACGGCAATTCCACCCTGTTACACTCGGTGGCATCTCGATTGGCGACCGAGCTGTAATTGAACCCAATCTGATCGCGAGGTGAATTGATGTGCAGGAATAGGCGATGCAAATTTTGTTCGTGGTGCGGCGTTGCTCGGTGCGCTGTCGTTCTCCTGTGCCTCGTCTCGGCGGCCGCGCTGCGAGCCGACACCATCGAACCGCGTGTGTACGAATCCGGCGCCCGGCCAAACGACACGCGACTAGAACCGCTCAAAGATCTCAACGGCTATTTTCCATTCGAAGTTCCCGCCTCGGTCGAGGCTTGGCAGGCTCGCGCCGACGACTTGCGTCTGCGGGTCAAGGTGGCCTGCGGACTGTGGCCGATGCCCAAGAGCACGCCGCTCAACGCAGTGATTCATGGTCGCGTCGAGCGGCCCGGGTTTACGGTCGAGAAAGTTTATTTCGAGAGTTACCCTGGGCTCTACGTCACCGGACTCTTGTTTCGGCCCGACGATGGCAAGCAGGACGTAAAGCGGCCGGCCGTGCTCTGCCCACACGGCCACGGCGGCCGCCTGCAAGACTATGGACCGAGCAAAATCCGCGAGATGATCGCCGAGGGCGCTGAACGATTTGAAAGTTCCGGACGATTTCCCAAGGTCGCGCGCTGCGGGCAGTTGGCGCGCATGGGGTGTGTCGTGCTGCTCTACGATATGCTGGGTTACGCCGACAGCACGCAGATTTCGTTCGACCTGGCACACCGTTTCGCCAAACAACGCCCGGAATTGGAAGGAAGCGAGCACTTAGGATTGTTTAGCGCCCAGGCCGAGCTGCGTTTGCAAAGCGTGTTTGGAATTCAGGCCTACCACTCGATTCGCGCGCTCGACTTCCTCGAAAATCTACCCGATGTCGACACGTCGCGCATCGCCGTGACCGGCGGCAGCGGTGGCGGGACGCAAACCATTATCGTGTGTGCGATCGATCCGCGGCCCGTTGCCGCGTTTCCCCAAGGAATGGTTTCCACGTCGATGCAAGGCGGTTGCACCTGCGAAAACGCGTGCCTGTTGCGAATCGGCACGGGAAATGTCGAATTGGCCGCCCTATTCGCGCCCAAGCCGCAGGCGATGACGGCGGCCAACGACTGGACCAAGGAAATGATGACGAAGGGCTATCCGCAATTGCGGCAGCTCTACGGGATGCTCGGCGCCGAGGGGAACGTGGAGTGCCGCCCGTTGCTGCATTTCCCGCATAATTACAACTACGTGACACGCGCGGCGATGTACACGTGGATGAACAAGCACCTCAAACTTGGACTGGCCGAACCGATTGTCGAGGAAGAATTCGAGCTGCTGACCAACGCTGAGCACGCCGTGTGGGATAGCGCGCACCCTGAGCCTGCCGGCGGCGACGAATTTGAACGCCGGTTGACGAAGTACCTGGCGGAGGAGTCGGAACGCCAACTCGCGGCCATCGCGCCCCGCGATGCCGACACGCTGGTAGCCTATCGCCAGGTTGTGGGAAGCGCGTGGCGCACACTGATTGGCCGCGGCGTTCCCTCCGCCAGCGAGATCGAGCGCACGAAAGTCGACAAACAATCGCACGACGGATTCATTTATTTCGAAGATGTTGTCCGGCTCAAGTCGCAGGGCGAAGAGCTGCCGGTGATCTCGCTCTACCCTACGGATAAGCCGTTTCAAGGCGACGTCCTGCTCTGGCTCGATGGCCAAGGCAAGCAGGGGCTCTTTTCAAGCTCGGGCGAATTGATCGCCGAAGTGCGAAGTGTGCTCGCCGCCGGTGTGGCCGTGGTTTCGGCCGACTTGTTTGGCCAAGGTGAGTTCCGCGACGAAAGCGGCGGCGGCATTCCATTGGTCGTGGCGAATCCTCGCGAGTCGGCCGCCTATACCTTCGGCTACAACCCAACGCATTACGCCTGCCGAGTGCACGACGCCTTGACCTTGATCGGCTGGATGCGCGCTTACGACGAACCACCGCGGCGGCTTTCTGTACTGGGGGTTCGCGGCGCCGGCCCAGTGGCTTTGGCCGCCGCCGTGGTCGCCGGTAAAGCGGTCGCTCGCGTTGCGGCCAACGTCGATAGTTTTCGCTTCGCCGAGATCCGCGACTACCGCGACGAGAATTTTCTACCCGGTGCTGTCAAATACGGCGGACTGGCCGGCCTGTGCGCCTTGCGCGCCCCTGGTGAATTGTGGATTGGCGATGGGAACAGCCAACTCGAAGCATTCGCCGGCCGCGCCTACCAGGGAGTCGGCGCGGCGGGGAACTTGCAAACCGAGCAAGGTGAAAACCGGCTCGACCAGGCGGTCGCCTGGCTGCTTCGCCCGTGATTTCACCGTGATTCGCGTGTGATTTTTCTGCCGGAAGTATTCCGCACGACCGTTGGATGTTGCCGCGTTGTGTTCGATCGCTATGATGGTTTGTTGGTGGTTTGAACGATTCGTGTTTTTTGGGGAGAAGCTAACATGAAGCGAAAAAGTTCTCTGTTTGCCGCTGCTGGAATGGCGTTGGCCGTTGCCGGCTGCGGTTCGGCGCCCGATGTCGGGCCCGTCGCGGCCGCACCAGAAACAACTGCGGCAACAAGCGACGCCAGTGCCGACGTCAATTTGGTAACGCTAAGAGTACCGAACATGTTCTGAGGGAGTTGCGCCGCCTCGGTCCGGGGCGACTTGGAAAAAATCGACGGTGTCGAAGACATTTCGACCGACGTACCCAATCGTTTATGCACATTCAAACTCACCAAACCGGAAGTCGACTATCAGTCGCAACTCGCGGAATTCGCCAAGACCAACGATCACTTGGCCGGCTACGAGATTCAGTAGCCTGCCAACGTTGAACAGGAACTTTGGCTCTGCGGTCTGACTGTGCCGAAACAATCCCCGCGTGCTCTCCCGGGCGCGCGGGTTTTTCATGCGCGGCCGCGTTAGTCCTTGCCGAGCATCCCAATGCCGACAAGCTGCGCCACCAAAAACATGCCGCCGACGCCGATCGGAATTGGCCTCGTCGCGCCACGCGAGTCGGCTGCGATGCGCGAAGCAAGAATCGCCAAGTCCTCGCCATGCGGCCTTCGCCCTGCGGCGAGCGTCGCGACAACTCGCCTGTGCTTGGCGTTTTTCGAACCATTGCAGCGGCTGAAACAAACCGTTTCAGGCGTTGACCAACCGACGAGGATCGCCTAATTTAAGAGCTTCCGGCGGCATAGCTCAGTTGGTTAGAGCAGCGGAATCATAATCCGCGTGTCGGGGGTTCGAGTCCCTCTGCCGCTACTCTTCATTTTCAGCAAGTGCC
>JAGQOS010000507.1 GCA_020427265.1 Planctomycetales bacterium | reverse complement strand
GCCTGTCGCAGGCAATGTCATTACCGAGGATACGGGCAACGGCGTCGACTCCGATCCCGATGTCAACGGCCAGGCGGCCGACGATGTACTCGAAGTTTCCGCGGTCAACGGCAATCAGGCCGACGTGGGGCAGCCCATCGTGCTGCCCTCGGGCGCTACGCTGAAAGTAAGCGCCGACGGCTCGTTCAACTACGATCCCTCTACTTCGTCCACGCTCAACGCCCTGCCCGCCGGCGCGCCGGCTAACGACTCGTTCACTTATACGATCAGCGACGGCCATGGGGGCGTCGACACGGCGTTGGTCATGATCGCACTCACCGGCGTGAACGACGTGGCCGCGGCTGTGGACGATATGTTCACGGCCAACGAAGACGAACCGTTCGATACGGGCAACGTCTTGGCCAACGACTCGGACGCCGACAACGACACGCTGGTCGTTTCCGCCGTTAACGGCGCGGCCACAAGCGTGGGGCAAGAGATCACGCTCACCTCGGGCGCTTTGCTCAAGGTTAGCGCAGATGGCACATTCCGCTACGATCCGCGCCCCGTCGCCGTCTTCAACGCCCTGTCGGTCAATGAAACAGCCGTAGACATGTTCAGCTACACGATCGCCGATGGCGCGGGCGGCACAAGCACGGCCATGGTGATGATGACGGTCGAAGGCCGCAACGACGATCCCCTGGCCACCGGCAACACTGCGGCCGTCGTCGAAGATGATCAACTGACCGATACCGGAAACCTGCTGACCGACGACGATGGCTCGGGTACGGATAGCGACATCGACCAAAACCAGCTTACGCCCGACGATGTGCTCGTGGTCGCATCAGTCGCTGGTTCGACGAATGCGGCGGCCGATGTGGCCGGGCTTTATGGCATGTTGGCTTGGAGCGTGGACGGCAGCCATATGTACATGCTCAACAATACCAATGCCGATGTGCAGGGACTTGCCGTCGGCGAAATTTTAACCGACAAGTTCGACTACGTGGTGAGCGACGGAAACGGCGGCGTCGACACAGCCACGCTGGTCGTTACGATTACCGGCACGAACGACGCGCCGTTTGTCACCAATTCGCCGGCCGATCGCGCTACCGACATTGGCGACTTGTTCCGCGCGAACCTGGCGATGTATTTCGATGACATCGACGTAAACGACGTACTTAGCTTCTCGGCCGAACAGGGCGACGGCTCGCCGCTACCGAGTTGGTTGAATGTAGAAAACGGCATCCTCAGCGGCCGTCCGGCCGATGTGGATTTGGGCCGTGTCGATATACGCATCATCGCCAACGACGGTCACGGCGGCATCGCCTCCGATGTATTCCAATTGCTCGTGACCGTGGGCGCAAACAATACCGCGCCCACCATTACCAGCCCCAATAGCGGCATGATGACCACGGTCGTGATTCCCGAAAACACGACGTTCGTCGAGCAAGTGATCGCGATGGACCCCGACCTGCATGTGAACCCATTCACCTTCTCGCTTCGCGTCACCGGCGGCGGCGGGGCCGATGTTCAGTTGTTCCATGTCGATCCCACCAGCGGCGTATTAACATTCCGCTCGCCGCCCGACTTCGAATTGCCTGCCGATCAAGGCGGCAACAACTTCTACGAAGTCATCGTTTATGTCGAGGACGAAAAGGGCGGGGTCGACTTCCAGGTGTTTCAGGTTCAGGTGACCGACGTGCTGGAGCCGAACAAATACAGCTTCTCCGAGCGGGCTTACTCCGTGCTCGAAGAGGACGTGGCCTTCGCCACGAACACCGTGTTGCTCGTTCGTTCGGGCAACGCGAATATCGCGTCGAACGTCACGGTGTTTCTCACCGGCGGCTCGAACGATGGCAACAATCCGGGCGTCGACTTCATCGATGATCCCATCACGATCCACTTTGGCATCGATGAAACGACGAAAGCCGTGCCAATCACGATCCTGGGCGACACGACGATCGAAGACAACGGTCCCATCATGCTGCGGTTGGCCAACTTCAGCAATGGTGGATTGCCGGGCGAAATCGCTACGTCGGTCTTGACGATTGAAGACGACGATGGCCCGTTGAACGTAGTAAACGTTGCAGGGCTAGTCGCGGCCGACAACGAAGACCCTCGTTTCCAACCTACGGCGCTCGGCTTGCCGTCGGTTCCCGTAGCGCTGCGTGAAGTCGACGCGCAAGGCAATCCGATTGAAGACGATCCGTTTATGGCGACCACCACGACGGTCGACAACGGCACGTATGCCTTCCGCGATGTGCCGGCAGGGTACTACGAAGTGCTGATCCCCGAGATTGGCGCGTTCCAAGCGGGCGGCCAACAGCGCCGCTTCATCGCGTTGCCTCGCAATACGGTTCTCATTGGTGTGAACTTTGCCGAAGAGTGGTTCCGGGCCGAATATATCTCGACAAACGTGCTGGTCGCCTCGGCCATGCAACTCGGACCGCCAGAATGGGGCTGGCGCCAAGGGCTGAAAGAAAAAGTCGTCGACACGCTGATGGCGAATTGGCCGTAAAACACTGCAAGCTTCGGCCGAGCGGCCAAGTCTCCACGCTTGGCGCTCACGCCACAGCAATGTGCGGACGTGCTGTCGGCAGAATGCACTGCTGGCGTCGAACGATCGCGCCCGGGCTCTGCACAGCATGGGTCATCTTTACGGCTGGGAGAAAGATTAACGATTGTGCCGATTGTGCCCGATATCCCATGTAGTACGGAGTACGGATTCCGCGCGCTAGAGGGATTTCCCAGGGATTTCACCATGCAATCGCAAACTAAGGCCTGCATCGTTTCACTGCTGCTGATCGGACTGTGCGCGACGGATGTCGATGCGCAAGCCGTTCATGCCGGCGCGCCCTCCGCAGCGCCAGGCCTCTGGTACAAGGGGATCTATGTAGGCCGCATGCCGCAGCGGGAGAAATTGCTCGAACACACTCCTCAAGCACGGAAAGATGAATTTGTCCGGCAGGCGTCGCGCCAGGTCGAAGAACTACATCTGGAACCCGAGGCGTTCGATCTGCCTGATGATACCGAGAGCCGGTTCGTCGAGCCCGAAGGCGCTTTCGAGGAGCCGGCCGGCGATTACGAATCAACGGTCGATTATCCGGCATCTCGCAACCACTATCCGCCGATCCGTCGCGGTGGCCATATGGCGATGGGCTGCGGCCCGGCCATCTGCTGTGGCGATGATCGTTTTTTCGTTTCGGCCGAGTACCTGCTGTATTGGTCCAAGGGGATGGACCTGCCCGCGTTAGCTACCACGAGTCCCGATGGCACACCCGACACCGAAGCCGGCGTGCTCGGATTCGACGATACGACCGTATTGTTCGGGCAAGACAAAGTGCTCGACGATGCCCGCTCCGGAGTTCGTTTCGCCTTGGGTTACTGGTTGGATAGCTGCGCAACCTACGC
>JAGQOS010000506.1 GCA_020427265.1 Planctomycetales bacterium | reverse complement strand
ATGGTAGCAGCCGGCTTCGAGGTCGTACTTCTGGAAGACTGCCGTAGCACACCCGAACTTTCCTTTACAGTTCGCTACAAGCAGTGTGCCTGCGGGATCATGATCACGGCCAGCCACAACCCGCCATCGGATAATGGATTCAAAGCCTATTGGTCGACCGGTGGGCAGGTGGTTCCGCCCCATGACAAAGGTATCATCGAAGAAGTTTACAGCGTCGAAACGGTGGAGCGAGCCGACTTCGATGAGGCTGTTGCCGCGGGGAAAATTTTACCATCTCAGCAAGAAATTGATCCGGCATTTGCTGCCGCCGTTTCGTCCTGCGCGCTGCCAGGCCCGCGCGATTTGAAAATCCTGTATTCTCCATTGCACGGTGTCGGCGCCACCGCTGTTTGCCCTGTGTTGGCGGCATGCGGGTTTCATGACGTTGAAGTTTATGGACCGCATGCAACTCAGGACGGTGATTTTCCGAATGTGCCGGACCACGTTTCCAATCCGGAAAACTCGATTGTTTTTGCCGCGATCGTCGAACGGGCAAAAGAAATAGGCGCCGATCTCGTAATGGCAAGCGATCCGGATTGCGACCGGATCGGCCTTGCCGCGCCTCGGACGACTTCACACGATTCGCCGTGGGCGACGCTAAGCGGAAACCAGATTGTCGCAATCCTGGCGGAGTATGTGCTAGAACGCCGCCAGGCGGCTGGCAGCTTGTCGAGTGATCATTACCTGATTAAGACACTGGTCACGACCGACATGGTTCGACGTATTGGCGATGCCTACGGCGTTACCACCTACGGCAACCTGTTGGTTGGCTTCAAGTGGATCGGCGAAGTCATGGATCAAGTGGGGCCAGATCGGTTTGTCTTCGGCGGCGAGGAGTCGCATGGCTACCTGATCGGGCAATACGCGCGTGACAAAGACGGTGCAGCCGCTGCGATGCTCGTGGCAGGGCTAGCGGCTCAGGTCAAGGCCGAGGGAAAAACGCTCCACGAAAAACTCGACGCGCTCTACTGGCAATACGGTTATCACGCGGAAAAGCTCTTTTCGCTGGTCTTGCCAGGGGCGCAGGGAATGGAGCAAATGAAAAAGCTCATGCAATTACTACGCAGTGAGCCGCCGGAGTCGCTCGCCGGGGTTCCGGTGGCCGCTGTTCGCGATTATTTGGCGAAAACCATCACGAAGCGGGGGGAATCCCCTGAGCCTTTGGAAGGACCGACCGGCGATTTGATTATTCTTGACTTGGCTGTCGAGGGTACGTACGTAGCGGTTCGTCCCAGCGGGACGGAACCGAAGGTCAAATTCTATATGTTCACTTACGAGCCAGCCGAACAGATCCACGATCTCGATGCGATCCGTGCCGAACACGACCAGCGGCTGGAGGGATTTGCGGACGGATTACGCGCGATCGCGGCGAAAATCTAAAGAATTTCACATTCCTTTCGTGTGGCGTCGTGAGGGGACGGACGACCTCCGATGGCCAAAATCCAAAGGGCTGCCTAGAATTGCAGCGATGGAACAGTCGCCGCAACAACCGACAGTGCAGAGCCCGCGTGACCAGCCGGAATGGTTTCAGCGTGCGGCGGACAAAGCGCGAGCGTTTCCTCAAACCCCCGGCGTCTATCTGATGCTCGACGATGCGGGGCGCGTGATTTACGTAGGCAAGGCCAAAAATCTGCGCAGCCGGGCTAGTAGCTATTTTCTGCAGGCTGCCTTCGAAGACTCGCGTACCGGACCCTGGATACGCGAAATTCACGATATCGAATATATCGAAGCCGAGAGCGAGGTCGACGCGCTGCTTGTTGAATCGAGACTGATCAAGGACATTCAACCGAAGTTCAACAGGGAACTGAAGGACGACAAGACTTTTCCTTATTTGCAAGTTACGACACACGAAGACTTTCCGCGCGTCGAGATCACGCGCGAGCCGAAGCAGCGAGCTGCGAAGCTGTTCGGCCCCTTCGCCAGTGGCAAAAGCCTGCGGGGAGCGTTGCAAGTACTACAACGAATTTTCAAGTTTCGTACGTGCTCTCTCGACATCGACGAAGGCGATGAAAAGTGGCGTTGGTTTCGGCCCTGTTTGTTGGCGTCGATCGAACAATGCACGGCGCCGTGCAATCTCCGGATTTCAAAGGACGAATATCGTCGCGACATCCAGCGATTACGCATGTTTCTCGACGGTAAAAAGCAAGACGTGTTGAAGGACATGCGAGACGAAATGACCGCGGCCGCTCGCGAGTTGCGATTTGAAAAAGCGGCCCGGCTGCGTGATGAAATTCGCCTGTTGGAAACGCTCGATGAACGTGGTGAACTCGATACGCATGCGCAACCAGAAGTCTTTTACGTCGATCCGAGGAAGGGGCTTGCAGGACTGCAAAAGATGCTGAAACTGCCGCAGATGCCGCGCAACATTGAAGGTGTTGACATCGCGCACCTAGGCGGCGATCAGACCGTAGCGAGCCTTGTGCAATTCATCGATGGCTTGCCGTTCAAGAACGGCTACCGTCACTTTCGAATTCGTAGTGTGGAAGGCATCGACGACTTTGCCAGCATTCGTGAAGTTGTCGGTCGGCGGTTTCAGCGATTGGCTCACGAAATGCAGGTCTTCCCCGATATTTTGTTGATCGACGGTGGCCGGGGGCAATTAAACTCAGGGCTGGCTGCTTTTGCAGAATTGGGAATTGAACCGCCAACCGTGATTTCGCTCGCCAAGCGCGAGGAGGAGGTCTACATTCCCGATCGCGACGAACCGTTGCAACTCAGTCGCCACAGCTTCGCGCTGCGCCTGTTGCAATACGTTCGCGACGAAGCGCACCGATTTGCCCAGCACTACCACCACGCATTGCGAAGCAAGTCGACCTTGCGTGACTGACCAATACCGGCTCCGGCATTTGCCGCAACAGCCGGCGGTTTGCGTCGAAATTGCCCGACGAAAAAAAGGACTCACAGCCAATCGCCGTAAGTCCTTTGCTCACAAAGTGCCGAAGAGAGGACTCGAACCTCCACGACCTTACGGCCACTACGTCCTGAACGTAGCGCGTCTGCCAATTCCGCCACTCCGGCACATATTTAGAAGGGTGTATTTACCAAAATAATAGTTCATTTTCATTGAAAAGACAATCAAATTAAAGTAAAATATCATGGAAATAGACACCTGGGTGAGTAGCTCAGTGGTAGAGCAGGTGCCTCTTAAGCACTTGGCCGTGGGTTCGAGTCCCACCTCGCCCACCAGATACCTATGCGCTCGTAGCTTAATGGATAGAGCACTGGTCTTCGGAACCAGGGATTGCAGGTTCGAGTCCTGCCGGGCGCACCATATCTATGCAATCTTCCTTTATCTATAATAAAATTTTAGTATGTTGAAACAACTCAAGCAGCTTGTTTGGAAAATAGTTCC
>JAGQOS010000505.1 GCA_020427265.1 Planctomycetales bacterium | reverse complement strand
TTCACAAACCGCGTCGAGCACGCTCTTGTTGCGTTCGCCGTCGATCCGCAGCGGATAGACGACATTTTCATAAATGCTCATGGGGAACGGATTCGGCTTCTGGAATACCATTCCCATCCTCTTCCGCAATTCGATGACATCGACACCGGGAGCGTAGATCGAATCGCCATTGAGCCGCATGTCGCCCTGAATCTTCACGGTGTCGATCAGGTCGTTCATTCGATTTACACAGCGGAGCAGCGTCGATTTACCGCAGCCCGATGGACCAATTAGCGCGGTCACCTTGCCGCGCGGCACGCCCATTTGGATATTGAACAACGCTTGTTTCTTAGCGTACCACAGGTTGAAGTCGCTGATTTCGAGTACGTGATTCTCTTCGTGCAACTCGGGATCGACAATCGATTCGACGAGCTCGCCTCGTGCTACGGCTTCAAGCCGTCCGCCTTTTCTAGTGGGCGGGCGTTTCGTGGTCGCCCCGCCAGTGGGGGCTGCGCCTAACGTTACTTTCCGATTTTCGCTTACTGCTTGTTCTGCCATTTCGTTTTCAACTCCGCCAGGATTTGAATCGTTCGGTTCCGTATTCATCAACCACTGCCCGCCGCTAAAATCCGCCCGTTACAAACCGCCTGCGCAATCGGCCGCGAAGCCAGATGGCCGTAACGTTTAAGCCGGCAACCAGCCCGATCAATAGCAAGGTGGTGGTAAATACCATCGGCTTAGCCGCCTCACTGTTCTGGCTCTGGAAGCCCAAGTCAAAGATGTGAAATCCAAGGTGCATAAAACTGTTGTCCAGATGCAGTGGGCCAGTTGGAATCGGCCCCATCGACCCGGACCAGTCGGCAAGATTCACAGGCAATTCCGGCGCCAGCTTGACCGCGCCTACAAGCATCAGCGGCGCTACTTCACCCGCGCCGCGAGCCATTGCCAGAATAGTTCCCGTCATGATGCCGGGCATGGCGTGCGGCAAGACAATTCGTCGAATCGTCTGCCATTTGCTGCCGCCGCAAGCATAGGAGCCTTCGCGCATGGAATTCGGCACGGCGGCCAGCGCTTCTTCCGAAGCTACGATCACGACCGGCAACGTGAGCAGCGCCAAGGTAAGCGAAGCCCATACGAGCGCCCCTTTGCCAAACACCGGGTTATTGTCGGCCACGCTCGCGGGATAGAAGATCTGATCGATCGACGCCCCGCACACATAGCAAAAGAAACCTAGGCCAAAGACGCCGAATACGATGCTGGGCACGCCGGCCAGATTATTGATGGCGATGCGCACCGCGCTGGTGATCGGTCCGGACTTGGCGTATTCGCGCAAGTACAATGCGGCCAACACACCAAAGGGAACCACGGCCAGCGCCATGGCCAAAGTCATTGTCAGCGTGCCCACGATGGCCGGCCACACGCCGCCTTCGCTGTTGGCTTCGCGGGGATCGTCGAAGAAAAATTCGTGCCAGCGCGAAAAATAGAGCGACCACTTGTCGCCGGTCGAGAGCCGGTTCGCCGGATACATCCGCACAATTTCATCCATCCCCAACGTTTTCTCCACGCCTTGCGCGGTCGCTAGCGTGATGGAGAATCGGGCATTTTCGGCGCGCAGCTTTTCTGCGCGCGCACGTATTTCGCCAGTGCGTTCGCCAACCTCGACCAGAACGGCTTCAAACGTCTTCTTGGCTTCCTGGTGTTCCGGCGAGTTGGGGCCGTGCTTCAGCTCAGCGGCGCGCATTTCGAGCCGCGCGTTGGCCTGCCGCGCAGCTTCGTGGCCGATTTCGTGCTTGAGCAACCGCTCAATCTCCTCGCGTCGGGCGGTAACCGCATCGTGATGCTGCTGGTACGCGTCCCAAATTGTGCGGCGTGCTTCATCGGCATCGTTTTCGTCAGCAACCTCGGCCACCGGCTCGCCTGCGGCGATCATCGATTGAGGGATTCCGTAGAATCGACCTTTCTCGACGCGTTCGACGACCATGGCGAACTCGGGACGTGTCTCCTTGGTAACGGCGTAATCGTCGACCCAATGAAAATGCGTTCCCGTAAGGTCGAAATTGCCGGTCCGCAGTAAGCGGCGATGAATGACACCCGCGCTCTCTGCCATCGCCTTTCGCGCCGATTCCTGGAGACCGGGTGCGAGGCGATCGATGGCCGCCTCTTCGAGCTTGAACGTTTCGTCGCGCGTGGGCTCGCCCATCAGCAGCGTGCCATCGGCCAGTTCAACATGAACCAAGGGAACAGGCCAGAATGTGACGGTTCCCTGCCAGATGACGAAACCCAGCAGGGCAATGATCATGACCAAAGCCAGGGTGAGCGCGCCGCCTGTTAACCACACCATGGGTTCCCCATGTGCGGCAAGCGAATTACCACTGCCCCGCTTTTTGCGCAGCCGGCGCATGTCGAGCGGCGGGGCATTGAGGGCCGCGTCGGAACCGCGGGGCAAGGTTTCGGTAACGCTGCTCATCATAGTTGAATCGCGCGGCGGCGGAAGCGAAGCCGTACGACTTCGGCAATGGTGTTGACGGTAAACGTGAGCACGAACAACGTGAGTGCGGCCAGGAAGAGCGTCCGGTAGTGTGTGCTGTCCTTCGCCGCTTCGGGAACTTCCACGGCGATGTTCGCCGCCAGCGTGCGGAAACCGTTGAAGATATTCCACTCGCGAACCGGTGTATTTCCGGTCGCCATCAGCACGATCATCGTTTCGCCAACGGCGCGGCCCAATCCGATCATCACGGCGGAGAATAGTCCGCTCATCGCCGTTGGAATCACAATGCGAACGGCCGTTTGCCAACGTGTGGCGCCCGCACCGAGCGAACCGCTACGCAAATGCGAGGGTACGGTATGCAGGGCGTCGTCGGCAATCGTGTAGATGATCGGGATCACGGCGAATCCCATCACGAAACCTACGACGAGCGCGTTGCGGGGGTCATAGGTTCCCAGATAAATGCCGCGCGGATCAGCCCCGCAGATTTGCAGAAAATAGGAAACGGCCAGTGCCAGCGCGAAGGCGACGACCGAACCGCAACAGAACTTGACGATCGAAAGCCGGGCCACGCTAGCACGGTTCCAATGTGAAGTCGCGCTGCGCAGCCGCGGGTTAACATAAACGCCGATGACAATTGCTACGACAACCGACGCCAGGGGCAGCAGCGTCATCATCCATCCTCCCGCCGCGCCGCCGATCTGTCCATCGAGCCAGCGCATCATATCGCCCGCGAAAAACCACCTCTCCATCACCGGCCCCACGGCGAAAGCCGCCGCCAGCCCCAGGAACAAAACGGGGAACATCAGCGGCAGCCGCCAGTTCGCCATTCGCAGCGCCGTACCAATCGGCAGCAGTTGCCATAGAAAAGCGGCAATGAGAAACGCCAGCGGTACGGTGAAAAAGCTGGCCAACGCCGAGGGCACGAT
>JAGQOS010000504.1 GCA_020427265.1 Planctomycetales bacterium | reverse complement strand
GCCAGCGTGGCGATCCATGCCGACGGCGTCAAGGTGGCCGCGGCGTTCGCAGGCCATTTGCACATATGGGATGCGGATTCCGGCGAGGAACTGTATCACAGCGAAGGTGTCGCCCGCGTCGAGTCCTTTGCCGAAGACGCCCGCTACGTCGTCGTGCGCAAGGTCGAGAAGCGGGAATCTGCCGACGCGGCGTCGCCCGTCGAAATCGTGAACTTGATCGCACTCGATTGGCAGGACTCCAAGGAACAGAGTCTGGAATCTCTCGACGATCGTGCGGCGGTCGTCGCCGTTGCCGGGCGTCGCTTGTTCATCGCCGACAACCGGCCGGCGCGAATTCACTCTTGGAATGAGAAACCGGCAATCGAACTCGCCGGCAGCATACGTGCGGCCTCGTTCGATCAGAACGCCGCATGGCTGGCGACGGCCAACAATGATGGACCCGTTCAACTTTGGAATGCCCGAACCGGCGAGTTAATCCGAACGCTCGAAGAGCGTTCCCGCCAGAGCACACTACTGGCCTTCAATGCCCAAGGAGACCGACTGGTAACCGGCGGCGACAATGGCACAATCCGCATCTGGGATGTTCGCAGCGGCCTACTGCTCATTGCCTTACAAGAAACACCTGCGAGCATCCGACAACTCGGCTTCTCGGCCGATGGCAACCTTCTCTTGGCAGTCGATTCTTCTGGATCAGCTTGGATTTGGGATACCCGGGTTCCCTAAGATGGCGATCTTCCGGCGCGGCTTGCGCCTGAGCGTTCTTGAAGCCGTTGAGCGGACTTGGAATGTCGTGTTCACGGCGCATGATCGCCTTTCAGCTTCGCCACGTATTTGTCCGGATCGGCGAGTAGTGATTCTTCGCAATGTTGACAGCAAATCCATATGGCTGCGCCACTGACGTCGACCTTCTTCGGCGAGCCCATGGTGCCAAGCATCGCACCGCTTACGGGGCAGAAAAGTTGCGATTCCGCTGATGCGGCATCTTCCGGCGAGAGCTTGGCCAATTCCGCTTTCAACTTCTCCATGTCGGAGTGGCTTGCATCCTCTCCGTGTTCATGCTCCCCGTGTGCGTGGCTGGCGTCGGCCGGCTGCTGTGTGGCGGGCTCATTCGAGGGCTTGGCACAGCCGGAAAATAGAAAACCGAATAGAGCAACGGTCAATGCGGTCGAAATCAGGGAATTCATGGGATTCCTCTCCTCGCAGTAGGTGGCGGGATCACGAACCGCGATATCGACTCGCGGTTTCCCAGTTAGATGCAACGACCACGTCCGTTCTTCACGATCAAAATAGAAAATACTGTCGCAGGCTGATCGCGAGCCCAGATCCACCTATGCTAGGCTGCGAAATTCTTTTCAGAGCCGGGCAACGATGCGACTTCGGTTTGCCCTGAAAGTCCGCTAGGATAGACAGAGCAAGGCCCTAAGTCGTTACTGGAAACGCCGCACATTGTTGTCGGGCAAGCACTTAGGACAAACGGCAAGTTCTGGCCGCATTTCTGTGAAGAATCGTGTCGGTGATGGCATCTAAACAACCAGTTACAACGAGCAATGCTGCGAGCGTTCCAGCCGTCGACGCCGCCTTGTTGGCGGGATGTCGCTCCGGTGACCGACAAGCACAGCAACAAATCTACGAATTGTGTAGCCAGCGGGTGTATCGCCTAATGGTTCGCATGGTGGACCGGCAGGACGCCGCGGATTTAACCCAACAAGTGTTTCTGCAAGTGTATCGCAAGATCGGCCAGTTCGAGGGACTCGCCAAGTTTGAAACGTGGCTATATCGGCTGGCCGTGAACGAGGCGCTTCAGCACCTAAGGCGAGGACATCGTTGGCGGCACGAACCGCTCGTTCAGGAACCGGTGAGTGAACACTGTTCTGGGCACCAACGCCATGAACAGAAAGAATTATTAGAGCAAGCCATCGCGCGACTCGAGCCGGAGTTGCGCTCGATTTTCTTGCTCCGAGAGGTTGAGGGACTATCGTATCACGACATTGCCGAAGCCGTTGCGATTCCAGCAGGGACGGTTGGTTCGCGACTCAATCGCGCTCGAACTCAACTGCAAGAACACCTGATTGAACTAGGTTGGGAGCCTTGAATTGAATTGTTCGGACGCACAAGCACTGTTGTCCGCTTACTACGACGGCGAGTTGGCCGCCGAGATGGAGATGCGCATGCGCGAACACCTTGGCGGATGCCCAGCCTGTGCGGCAACCCGCTCTGGCTTTGAGCAGCTATCAACGGCCGTGACCGAGTTGCACACGCCGGCGCCACCTGAATCACTCTGGAACCAGATCCAGCACGAGCTCGGCGAAGATCGGCGTACCGTCGGCAAGGTTCCCTGGGGTTGGGCCCGGCCGGCGCGTGCAATTCTCGCCATCGCCGCGGTGCTTCTCATTGCGCTAGGTATCGGCTTGTGGACTCAGGTTGCTTCGATGTCGGAACACGGCTCGATGTCGGCTCATTTTGAGCGGTATTTGGAAGAGTTTCGTCGCGACCCCGAGACCGCTCAGCAGATCCTGCTCGCAAGTTACCCCGGACAAACGCTCGACGCTGAGCAAGCTGCGGGCGCGCTCGGGTATCGGCCGGCCGTTGCCGACGGCCTTCCGACTGGATATTCGGTCGGGTCAACGCTTGTCATGAAGATGCCGTGCTGCACTTGTGTGCAAACGCTTTGCCAGCGTGACGACGGCAGCTCGCTGGCGATCTTCGAGCACGACGGCGAGACAACGACCGAATGGTTCGGCGATCGTCCACAGTCGAAGTGCCAATGCTCTGGCAAGCACTGCTGCACAATTGCGTTCGATGAGCAAATTGCGGCCAGTTGGAAATGTGGAAAGCGGTATGTCACGCTGATCGGAGTTCGTGACAATGCAGAAGTCGAAAAAATCGTTGCGTGGTTTGACGAAAAAAGACGAACCAACCGCTGATAACTTTTCGGTGACGATGCGCAGGCTCCCGGCACAAAAACGGTTGCCCGTTGGCTGGCGACGAAATGAGGCCGTTAATGAAAGACTCATTCGTGTTGAACTGGTGGAATCGTCTTTATGCCAGGCACGGTGGCAAGTTATGGCTAGGGCAGGCGGTTCTCATTTTCGCTGTCGGCTTTGTCGTCGCCTGGAGCACGAGTGGGAAGCTCGGGCCGGCAGACAACAACCTTGCCGTGACGCCGACGTCTAAGGCAAGTGGTCCCAGCATGTGGACCTGCTCGATGCACCCGCAGATTCGTTCCGCCACGCCGGGCGACTGCCCGATCTGCGGCATGGATCTCATTCCAGTCGCCACGCAAACCGGCGGCATGCGCACGCTGACTCTCAGCCCTGAGTCGTGCGCATTGATGAGTATCGCTTCCGTACCGGCAGACCGCAAATACGTTTCGCACGAGATCCCGCTGGTCGGCAAGGTCGAC
>JAGQOS010000503.1 GCA_020427265.1 Planctomycetales bacterium | reverse complement strand
CGACAACGCCTGGACGCCGACGTCTTTCGCGATTCGGTCCTGCGCATTGCCGGTCGGCTCGATTTGACGATGGGTGGGCCGGGCGTCGAGCAGTTCGCCAAGCACAAGGGACCGCAGGCGACACCGTCGCTCGACTACTCGGCCTACGACTGGGAGTCGCCCGGCGCCGCGCGCCGCAGCATCTACCGCGTGGTTTGGCGGGGCATTCCCGATCCGTTCATGGAAGCGCTCGATTTCCCCGACCTGGGATTGCTCGCACCCAAGCGCGGTTTCTCGGTTTCGGCGCTGCAGTCGCTGGCCGTTTTCAATAACGACTTTGTGTTGCACGGCAGCCAATGGCTGGCCGAGCGCGTGGAGAGGGAGGCTTCGGAAGTCGACGCCCAAGTGGCGCGCGCCGTGCGGTTGGCATGGCTGCGCGACCCGTCGCAGGAAGAGCAAGTGGCCTTTGCGGGGTACGCGCGCGAGCACGGATTGGCGGCGTTCTGTCGGCTCTTGCTCAACAGCAACGAATTTTTGTTTTTGGACTAACGCCATGAATCGCAGATCGTTCTTATGGCAAGCGGGTGGCGGCTTCGGCGGCCTGGCGATGACGCAACTACTCACGCGCGACGCCCTGGCCCAGCCGCAACCCGAACTCAACGGCGGGCTGCATCATCGGGCCCAGGTGAAACGCATCATTCAGTTGTTCATGACCGGCGGCGCAAGCCCGATGGACACGTTCGATTACAAACCCGCGCTCGAAAAGCTGCACGGCCAAAAGCTGGGGCCGAAGGAAAAGCCCGAGGGGTTTACCGCCATGCCCGGCGCGCTGATGAAGAGCCCCTTCCCTTTCAAACAGCATGGCGAATCGGGGCGCTGGGTTAGCAGCGTGTTTCCGCATCAGGCCAAGTGGGTGGACGAAATGGCGTTTCTCATGGCCATGGCGTCGAAGACCAACGTGCATGGGCCGGGAACCTACATGATGAATTCCGGGTTCCTACTTCCCGGGTTTCCGTGTTTGGGCGCGTGGGTTTCATACGGCCTGGGCAACCTGACGGACGATCTGCCGACGTTCGTCGTGCTTCCCGATGCCAAGGGGCTCCCCTACAACCAGCGCGGCCCCTTCTCCGCCGGTTTCCTGCCGGCCGTGCATCAGGGCACGGTTATCAACGCCGGCGCTGAAAACCCGGTGCCCGATCTTTTTCCGCGCAAGCGGTTCGCGTTCGCCAATCCGCGCTCCGATGCCGATGGCCTGGCCTTGCTCCATTCGATGAACGAGGCTCATGCGGCCGAGCGCGCGGGCGACGCCCGGCTGGCCTCGCGCATTCGTTCCTATGAATTGGCGGCGAAGATGCAGCTCTCGGCGCCCGAGGCGTTTGACCTGGCCCGGGAAACGAAAGAAACGCACGCGGCCTACGGCCTCGACGACAAAGTGACCGAAGATTTTGGCCGGCGCTGTTTGCTGGCGCGCCGTTTGTGCGAGCGCGGTACGCGGTTCGTCCAGGTGTGGAGCGGCCCGCAAGGCGCGACCGGCAACTGGGACAACCACGGCAGCATTCCCAAGGAATTGCCGCCGATCGCGGCGAGTGTCGACAAGCCGATCGCCGCGTTGATCGAAGACTTGAAATCGCGCGGGCTTTTCGAAGATACCCTGCTTATTTGGACCACGGAGTTCGGCCGCACGCCGTTCGCCCAAGGCGGCGAAGGCCGCGATCACAACGGCGGCACGTTTGTCACTTGGCTCGCCGGCGCGGGGATCAAGGCCGGGGCGACTTACGGCAAGAGCGACGACTGGGGCTACAAAACGGCCGAAGGCACAACGATGTGCTACGACCTGCACGCCACAATCCTGCACTTGCTCGGCATCGACCACCAGCGCCTGACCTTCCGCCAAAACGGCATCGACCGCCGCCTGACGGATGTGCATGGGCATGTGGTGAAGGAGATTTTGGGGTAAGGAGATTTAGCGGAGGCAACGCATGCCAGGGTGGCCGCGAAAGAATTTCATTATTTTCGGCGGTAAGGTGGCTTGATGCGTTTCCCTTCGGGGCGAAATCCCCGCATTTTACGCAATTTCTGCCCCGGTTTCTCGGCTCTAAACACCTCACGCTCCTTCCCAAACGGCACTCGAACCGGGTAAGCTATTTAGCTGCCGGGCAAGCTGGCGTTGGCCTGGGGCACGACTGCTGGCTTGTCCAGCGGTGAACCAGCTCCGAATAGGCACTGCTGGACAAGCCAGCAGTGGCACCCAGTGGGCCGGCCTGTCTGCCGCGATACAACCTGCCTATGGCGTGCATACAACCTGCCTGAATCCGCACCGATTCCGCCGTTGCCCGCTCAACTATCGAGGGCGAGCGTCGACGGCCAGTTCCCGCCTGCAAAACATTTCATACCTAACCCATTCCCTTTTGAATATCAGAGAGGCCGACGGCGATGAGTTCTGTTGACCTGGAGGCGGCCGCCAAGGCGGCCCGCGAGAAGCTCGATGCCCATACGTATGAGACCGTGCAGTGGCATTTTCACGAGAGCACGGGGTGTCCCTTCTGGCTGGAATACGCCTCGAAGCTGTCGTTCGATCCGTTGAAGGAAATCCAAACGTTCGACGACTTGAAAAAGTTCGAACCGTTCCAGGACGAGTGGCTCCGCGGCGGTCCGGTTCGCCGCTGGGTGCCCAAAGCGTTCGAGAACGACCCGGTCTACGTGTTCGAAACCGGCGGCACGACCGGCATTCCCAAAAGCCGCATCGGCATTCGCGATTTCCGCACCGACTACGAACTGTTCAGCGACACGCTGCCCGAGCAGTATTTTCCCAAAGGCGCGAACTGGCTGATGCTCGGCCCCTCGGGCCCGCGGCGGCTGCGGCTCTCGGTCGAACATTTGGCTCAGCATCGCGGCGGCATCTGCTTCTGCATCGATCTCGATCCGCGTTGGGTTATCAAGCTGATCAAAAAGGGCTGGATGGAGCATCTCGAAGAGTACAAGAAGCACTGCATCGACCAGGCGATTACCGTGTTGAGCGCCGGGCACGACATCAAATGCATCTTCGCCACACCCAAGCTGCTCGAATCGCTCTGCCTGGGCCTGGAAGAGAAAGGCACGAGCCTGGCCGAGACCGGCATCACGGGCATCTTCTCCGGCGGCACCGAGTTCACGCCACAATGGACGCGGTTCTGCGTAGAAGAGCTGTTTGGCGGCCCGCCGGAAGAGAGCGGCATCTACATGACGCCGACCTACGGCAACACGCTGATGGGCCTGGCCTGCTCGAAGTATCCGACGCCCGCCGAGCAATACAAAATCGCCTATTACCCGCCGCAGCCGCGCGCCGTGTTGGAAGTGGTCGACTTCGACGATACCGACCGCGTGGTTGGCTACGGTGAAACGGGCCGCGTGAAGCTCACGACGTTGACCAAAGAGTTCTTCGTACCCGGCTTCCT
>JAGQOS010000502.1 GCA_020427265.1 Planctomycetales bacterium | reverse complement strand
CTCGTTCGCGACAGATGCGGCCGATTTCCGCAATCTCTTGCAGCACGCCCGTTTCATTGTTCGCCAGCATGACGCTGACCAGCAGCGTATCGTCGCGCAGCGCGTCGACAAGTTGATTCAGGTCGATCCGTCCGGCGTCGGCGCGCCCGGCAGGGGCGACGGGAAGCAAATTGATCTCAAAACCGTCGCGCCCCAGGCGCTCCAGCGGGTCCAAAACGGCTTTGTGCTCCGTCGCGACGCTGACGATGTGGTCGCCGCGACGGCGACGCCGCATTGCGACGCCCCGCAGCGCCAGGTTGTTGCTTTCGGTCGCGCCGCTGGTGAAGACAATTTCCCGCGGCTGGGCGCCCAGCGCCGCGGCGACCGTCTTTCGCGCTGCATCGACCGCGTCTTTTGCTTCCCAGCCGAAGGCATGGCTCACACTCGCTGCGTTGCCGAACTTCTCGCAAAAGTAAGGCGTCATCGCGGCGAATACCCGGGGATCGACCGGCGTCGTCGCGTGATGGTCCATGTAAATCATCGGCTTGTCGGCAGCCATGGCAGGCAGTTGCAGCTCGCGATGCAGCAGTCAGTCGTTTCTTAAAAAGCGGAGATATCCTGCATCGGTTGTCGAACCGGCGACCTAGCCGAACAGGGCCCGCAAGGCGATCTGCGACCAGGTTTCAAACCCATCGAGATCGGCCAACACATCTTGGATGGGATAAAACCCGGCTTCCAGGATGTCTTCCTCGCGGGAATGAACGTCGGGCGTTTCGACATCGAACAAATGCACGACACCCAAATGAACCCGGCCCACTTCGGTTTCGTCGTCGTTAATCATGCCGACACATTTCTGCGTGTACTGGCAATCGATGGCGACTTCTTCCTCTAACTCGCGACGCATTCCTTCGAGATAAGGATTTTCGCAATCGGCGTCGGCATCGACCGACGAGATGTGCCCGCCGATTCCGGCGCTCTTCTTTTTGCGTAGCCGCGTTTCGCCCTGGCCCTTGCCGCGCGTGTAAACGAAGATGCTCACCTCGCCATTCGCATCGGTATGTCGAAAGATGACGTAGGGAATCAATTGCTTGAAACTAGGATCTTCCTCCATTTCGCCGCGTGGCCGGTAGTTAACATGCCGCGGTTGGAGCAGTTCGTCGAGATAGCGATCGACCTCGGTCGTAAAGCCTTGGAAATGGCCCAAGCCATGAAAAACTTCCGTCGGAACGACCAGCACTTCTTCTAATTCGACGATCGACACGGCGAATCCTTTCTACGAAAAACCAGCGATTAGAGCGCATCCTACGAAAGTGTAGCGTCGTTTCGTCGGGAAATACTCGCAAAAACGTCGCCGGAAACGCTTCCGTTAAGTTCGACTCGAACTAGAACGCATTTCAAAACGCATCAGCCGTAGGGCGCTAGCCCACGGTTCTCGGGAAAAACCCGACGCTAGCGAGCCGCGGCTAAGTTATGAGATACGCTCTAGAAACCGCTAGCAGTATAAGGAACCCGTGCCGATTTGGGAAACCGGCGAATCTCCTTCGGTAGCGCGAACTGGCGACGGACTACCGTTCGAGCACGATTCCCACGCCGACACCGCCCGGAACGGGAACGGCCGTGAAGCGGAAATCGCTGCGGTCTTGCTCGGTTTGATCCACGGCCGAGCAGGCGGCATAGGCCAGGCACCAGCCCAGAATGGCCTGCGACGTGTAATGGTCGCCGTCGTTGACCCGCGAGAAGGCTGTCAGTGTCGACGCGGCGTAGAATCCGGTCTTGGCCCAGGGCGAATCGGTCATTTTCGCGGCCGTAATGAACGGCATGGCCCCGATGAACGAGTGGCCGCTTGCCCCGTTGTTATCGTGCAACGGCACCCAGTCCGACTCGGCACTGCTTTCGTCGGGCCGCGAGGCCCCGGTCGCGAACTGCAACCCAATGAGCGACGGTGTGCCCACGAGCATGCCGCGCATCGTGCGATCGCCCCATTCACCGGTCAGGCAGCAAGGCTGCCAACAATCAGAACATTCGCCAATCAACAGAGCCCCAGTCGCGGCCGGAATGAGCAGAATTCCCTCGCCAAACGGCTTGGCGAACCTGGCCAGATCGTCGGTTCCGCTGCTGCGGACATCGACTTGATACCACTCGTGAATATCCTGGTCGATGTCGGAATTCGCCATGCCGGCGGCAATTCCCAGCCCGGCCCCCATGGTCATCAGACCATCGCGCGATGCGTACATATTGCGAAAGTCGTCGCGAATTTGCCCTGCTATCGGCTCGTGTGTGGCGCATGCCACGCCGCAAGGGCCAGTGCTTCGGCAGCCGCTACAGGCTACGGCTGCTAGCAGTGTTAGCGTGAGCCAGCAGGCTGCTACGGTTCGGTGTGAAGTCGGCATCGAGGAACTGCGCGCTGGGTCGAAAGAATGGCAAACTTTGCGGCTTCTATCGAATCATCGGACTGGCGGAACGTTGCCGGCCAACGAGCCCCAAAGTACCCGCAAGGCGAACGCATGCTGCGTAAAGCCACAGAGCCTCCTACTTTCTCTGAACGACCCATTTTCGGGCTGGGTAGCGCCTATACCCGGTAAATTGCGGCAATATCGCGTTTGCTGCCAAGCCGCAGCTACCAGTGCTTGCCGTTCTTGCGCGTGCCACATAGCGAAACTTCCATGCCCAGCGCGTCGGCCATGGCCGCTTTGGCGAACATCGCGTTGTCGGCCGTCTCCGCCGAATCGGCATAGGCAACTTGAATGTGGTTGGCCTTGTGCCGCGCCATCATCTGATCGCGCGAAACGCCGTAGGTTACGGCATGCATGATCGGCCATTGCGGCGTGGTCGCCTGCCAACGACGCTCGGTTTCTTCCGCCGGAAGTTGCACCACGCCGGCGCGGCCCAGGTCCATCTTCAGTTTGCCTTTTTCCATGAACACGCGCGACCAAACGATTTCGCCCGGTTTGGAGATGCCTTTGAGCGTGCCGCCCCCCGAGGGAAAATACATGGCCGGTTGCCGTTCGCTGGAAGCCCCCGACCAGCCGCCGGTGAAATGGGCCGGCGGCGCGGAGCCGCTGATCAGAAACACCCACACGTAATCGTCGGTTGTGCCCGACGCATCCCAGTCGCCCCAGCGCAGGTCGTGGAGCGTGTTTTCGACAGGCTGGCCCATCGCCCGATGCACGCGATAGGTCATCAGGCCATCGAGTCCGGCGCACTCGTCCACTTCGTTGAAATGCGGCAGCGGTTCGCCGGCATACAACACGCGCGATCCATCGCGGCTGGTAACCGGCGGACGCTCGGTATTGTTGAGCGTGCCTTCCACCAGGTCGCTGGCCGGAAGCAAGTCCTTGAGCCCTTGTTGGTATTGAATGCCGATCGTCGCGCAGCCGAAATCGTCGGCAATACGCACGGCCGCCACGTACATCTTGCATTGCAACAGAATCTGCC
>JAGQOS010000501.1 GCA_020427265.1 Planctomycetales bacterium | reverse complement strand
AGCCGCTCCCGGCGCCTCGTTGTTTTTCCCATAGATTGCGGCCAGTTGCGAATTCGACACAGGCAGGGAAGCCGTTGTTGTGGCCGTGCCCCATATAGACGTGGTCGCCAATAAGAATCATGCCGCCATGGTGGTTCTGTAATTCGTTGGCAGGCTTCCAGTACACTTCGCGCACGCCAACTTGATTGCCCTGTCGTCCGACTTCGAGCAGGGCCGTGCCGCCGTCGCCATAGCCGCTGGAACAGAAGACAAAGTTGCCTTTGACAATCGGCGTCGGCACGTTTGCCGTGCCATTGGCCACGCGGCGATAACGCCAAAGAAATCGGCCGGTCTCGGCCTCGACACCGATTACGCCGCGGCCGATGAGTTGCACATACTGTTTCACGCCGGCGGCATTGCTGACGACGATCGAGGAATACCCGGCGCCTTCATTCCCGTCTTTGGCCTCCTGCGACATGTCGCACTTCCAAACCAAGTTTCCAGTTTTTTTATCGAGTGCAACGATCATTGCGTCTTCGGCGCCCGGGGTGCAAATGAGCCGATCGCCATCGACCAATGGCGACTCGCTGTAGCCCCAGCCCGACATCATTTTGCCGCCGAAATCTTTGGGGAAACTCTTGCGCCATAGTTCGCGGCCGGTTTGGGCGTCGGCGCAGAGTAGCTCACCGGCGTGTGTGAGCCCAAAGACGAGATTCGCCTGTGGATCGACTGTGGGCGTGCAGTTCGGATCGCTGCCTCCGCCAATCGGCGTTTCCCAGAGCGGCGCGCCGTCGGTGCGGCTGCGGCAGATGAGTTGCGTGGCGCCGTCTTTGTTTCCCTGTGTGTAGATTCGATCGCCATGGATGGCGACACTCGACATGCCGTTTCCCAAGCCCTCGACGCGCCAGGCCAATGGCGGGCCTTCTGCGGACCACTCGCTTGCCAAACCGGTTTCGGTGCAGATTCCATCGCGGTTTGGGCCTCGCCATTGATACCAATCACCTGCCGCCACATCGGCATCGCCGCCTGAGGTTCCAGCCTGAGCATAGGCGATTAAGTATTCGCGGTCGGCACGACTCAGGTGAGCGATCGGAATGTCGACAATCTTGCCGTTGTCTTCGCGTTTGAGTCGCACTTGTGTGTCGTCCAAGTCGACGACACAGAGCTTAACGCTCGAACTTTGGCCGCTACGCATGCGCCATTGCCGGTACTCAGCGGATTCCTCCGCATCGAGCGCAAGGCATGTGACGGAAACCATGAATAGTAGCGCAACGGAAACGGACTTCCTCACCATAGCTTCTCTCCTCTAAGCAATTACAATACGCTGTCTCGGCCTGCAATCGACCTTGCGCAGCGAAACCGCGTTCAAGGTTCCCCTTGGTAAGAATAGCGATTTGCCGTGACGTTTTGTGAGACGAATTTCCAGAAATTCGCAAATTGATGCCTGAAACGCGATTGCCGATCGACGACTGCCTGCCCCAAGTGCTAAGTGCTTTGCGGGAAAATAATTGCGTGGCGCTTCGTGCACCCACGGGTGCAGGGAAGACAACGCGCGTGCCGCCGGCCATGCTCGACGCAGGTTGGGCCGGCGGCGGGCAGATCGTCGTGCTTCAGCCGCGCCGCTTAGCGGCCCGCGCTTGTGCTCGTCGTATTGCCAACGAACGCGGGGGGCGGCTGGGCGACGAGGTTGGCTACCAGGTGCGGTTCGAACGTTGCCGTTCGCCGCAAACGAAGATCGTCGTCGTCACGGAGGGCATCCTACTGCGCATGCTTGCTCGTGATCCGTTTCTCGAATCGGTCGCGGCGATCGTCTTCGATGAGTTTCATGAACGATCGTTGCAAAGCGACTTGGCGCTGGCCATGGCGCGCCGCGTCCAGCAATCCGTGCGCACGGATCTGCGATTGGTTGTTATGTCCGCAACACTCGATCCAACGCCGATCGCCAGTTTTCTCGGCGGCTGCCCAGTGGTCGAAAGTCGCGGACGTACTTTTCCGGTCGACGTGCAATATCTCGAGATCGGCGCCAATCGATCGTTGGCCGAGCGAGCCACCGAGGGTGTGGCGTGGATTCTCGATCGCACGGAGGGCGACATCCTGGTCTTCTTGCCTGGTGCGCGGGAGATCCGACAAGCCGCGGCCGCCTTGCGTTCGCTTGCTGCTGCGCACGACTTACACGTGGCGCCGCTCTACGGCGACTTGTCGCCGGAGCAACAGGACGCGGCGCTCGCGCGCGGCCGCCGGCGGAAAGTCGTGCTGGCCACGAACGTGGCCGAGACATCGCTAACCATCGAAGGTGTAACCGGCGTGGTTGATACCGGCGTGGCGCGAATCTTGTCCTTCGATCCGCATGTAGGAATTGATCGGCTCGCATTGCAACCAGTCTCCCAGGCGTCGGCCGACCAGCGGGCCGGTCGTGCCGGGCGCACGCAGCCCGGCGTGTGTTTGCGGCTTTGGCCGGAGAGAACGCATCGCCAACGCGTCGAGTTCAATCAAGCGGAGATTGAACGCCTCGATCTATCGGGTTCCGTTCTGCAACTGCGAGCTTGGGGCGAAAGTAATCTGAGGGCGTTTCCTTGGTTTCAGGCGCCACCAGAGGTTTCGCTCGAGCACGCGGATACGTTGTTGCAGCGTCTTGGCGCGTTGGACGACGAATACCGCGTAACGGAAGTCGGCGGCGCGATGTCTCAGCTTCCGGCAAGCCCGCGGCTCGCAAGGATGTTGCTCGAAGGGCATCGTTTGGGGCGACCGGAGCCCGTTGCACTAGCCGTATCGCTGCTGCTGGAACGCTCCCCGTTCGGCCGCGGCGAGCAGCGGATTACCAGGCATCGCTCGGCGTCGGGCGTCGTCGAGTCCGACATCCTCGACCGCATCGCGGCGCTCGAGGCCTTTGAATCGCAGGGTGACGTTGTCTCGTCGGTTGGCAGCTTGCATCGTGGCGCTGCAAAACAGTTGCTGCGCGTGCGCGACCAACTCGTGCGCATGGTCGCCGATTTCGCGGCAGATGGCCCATGGGAAGCAACACCAGTCGATGGCGACGAGGCGGTGCTGCGGGCGCTGCTCGCAGGCTTTCCCGATCGCTTAGTCCGTCGTTCGAAGCCAGGCAGTCGGTTCGGTCGCATGGTCGGCGGCCGCGGCGTGCGGCTTTCCGACCAGAGTGCGGTGCGCGAAGCGAATCTCTACCTTGCAGTCGATGTCGACGCCGGCGAAGCCGAAGCGATGGTGCGGCAAGCTTCGGCGATCGAACGCGAATGGCTGGCCGAAGAGCAGTTGACGCGACGCGTGGAAGTGGAATTCGACAACGTGGAGCAGAAAGTTGTGGCGCGGCGACGTACGTATTGGGCGGATGTACTGCTCGACGAGACACCAGCCGCATTGCCCGACGAAGAGCAAGTCGCAGCGATTTTGGTTCAGCAAGCGAGCCAGTGCCTGGACGACGTATTTCCGGACGACGAT
>JAGQOS010000500.1 GCA_020427265.1 Planctomycetales bacterium | reverse complement strand
CATGTAACCGGCGGGAATTTCGGCCGTATAAACACCGTCGCCCGCAACGCGATCCGCGCCGACTCCGTCGTCGCGCATCGCGAGCGTTGTTTCAGCGGCGAACATCACCCGATAACGCAATTCAACACGATCGACCGGCGCAAGCGTGGGCAAGACTTCGGCTTCGATCGTCAGCGAATCGCTCTCAGTCGGCGGATCAGGCCGATCGGTTACGCTGCGGACAATCGGGCCAAGTTCCGCCATGCCGCCAAAATTCGGCGCGCCCGGCGTGGGCATCGCAAAGTAAACAGCCTCGTCGGCGTTGTATTTCCCACGAATGGTCGCAATCAACTCTGGCGCAATCAACAGGTCGTCGTCCAGCGGAGCTTCGGCCAACGCATGAATCGCCAACACGTTCTCGCCGCTTTGCAACAGATCGCGAAACGCGGTCAAGTCGAACGAAGCGGCCGGCGTTTCGAGATCTTCGTCGTGCGACGATAGGGCCGTCGAATCGAACGCCAAGGGCGGCCCGGCCAGTTGTTCGACTTCGACTGTCATGATCGCCGTATCACTTGTGTCGTCGTCGCCGCCGGCTAAACCCACCGGCGTCACGGCAAAGTCGATGGCATCGCCCAGGTTGACGGCCGGCAAGGTAATTGTTTGCGTGAAGCCCGTCGCGTCGTTGCCGGCGATCGCACGCGCGAAGACTTCCTCGCCGTTGCGAAACACGCGCAAGGTCACTCCGCCGCCTGATGCGTTATCCTTGTGCAAATGAACGTGCAGCGCCATCTGACCGGTCGCTTCGGCGATCCAACGACGCACGGTCCAGTGTTCCGCCGAATTATTCGCTCCGTTGGGATGCGTAGCGTTCGCCCCGATGTAGGTCCACGGCGGATTGCCCGAGTACCAATCCCAATACGTGCCGTTCCAAAAATTATTGGCGCTGGCGATGGTCGTCCCGTCGCTGGGAAACTCGACGAAGTCGGCCGCGGCATACGTTCCATCGGCATCGGCCGTGAGATTGTAGTAACCGTAGTACCAGGAGTTCGCGCCTTGCGTGCCAGAGAAATCGGTTTCGGAATTGGCGATCACGCCCGCTCCGGTTTCGCCCGGCGCGTTTTGAAGGTAAACGGGCAGGCCATTGAGATAGGCGACGAATCCATCGTCGTAGCGCATCCGCAATGCCAACTCGGATACGGCCGCCGGATCCTCAATCGTGAATGGCATCCGAGCGTAAAGGCTCGTGGCGCCGTTCTGAAAATCGGCCGTAAGGTCCGTGCCGAGCAAGGAAGCGTAAACGCCCGAGGTATCGAATCCGACGCCGGTGGGCCCGGTGGCCCATTGCGGCCCCGGCGTGAAATCGAGCTCGGTCCAGGTCGTGGCCAACGCCCCGTCGGTCGGCACGAGCAGCGAGGCTTCCGCGCCGATGCCGATGAGCGTCTCTGTGAGCGGCTGCTCTCGCAAGCCATACGACACGTCGGTCACTTGAACCGGATAATCGCCCCCGTCCGGCGCGAACTGAGACACGATCGTTTCGCCATCGGGCATCACCAGGGCTAGCAATTCGCCATCGGCTCGCAAGGAGAAATTTGTATGAATGTAACCGAGCGCATCGATGTAGCCGTCGTCATTCTGCCCTGAAGCAAACACGACCAGAAATTCGCCCGGACTGAGCACAGAAGCCTCATGGGCCGGAAACGGCCAACGACGCAGATCGTCGGCCCGATCGGTCAGATACCACCCTGCCAAATCGACCGCTTCGTCGCCCGTGTTCGTTAGCTCGATCCAATCGCTGGAGTTCCCGTCGCCGTCGAGCAGAGTCTGGTCATTGCTGGCGAGAAACTCGGAAATCAATGGCTCGGCAGCCAGCATCGTTCGCGGTTCAAGTCGTTCGCACTGCGGCATACGCCTAGCCGTCGCGCGACTCATTGTCCGACCGGGTGTGCGCATACTTTTCGCCAGAGTGGAACCGGATTCCGCAGGGGATGTTCAGAATATCCCTCCATCTTACCTGGAATGCTCAATCCGTCGCAATCGTTCGACAAGGGGCCGATTTGTCGACTTCTGCCTGGCATCTTGGATGCCTAGCCGGGTCATTAAAAGGACGCGTTGCGATTCGCTTGTCGCCTGCAATTGCCGACCAGAAACAGGGCGAATGAAGTACCTGTCGATGTCGGGATGGCCGAGCCGAAACACAAGATTGCTGACGCAACCGCCGCTTCCCATCAATTCGGCCAACCTGACGACAAAAAGCACTTACCGTAGATTTTGCGTCAACGTGCAGCCGAGGATCGATCGAGGGTTGCCATTCGCGGTCGGTTCGCTGGTGCTAGTTCGTGCCGGCTCGATTCTTGAGCAAGTAGTAAGCGTATTTCACTTTGGTGTTGAGCCGCACGGCCAAAGGTTCTAGTCCGGCATCGCTGGCGATCGCCCAGAATTCGTCGATCGCATACGAGGTGAAATAACTGGCGTGTGCGCGATAGTTGTTCGTCTTCGCGCTGTACTTTCGCGTGCCGTCGTCGTAGCGAGTTTGAATTAGTGCGACGCCATTCGTATCGAGCAATTGAGCGGCGAGGCGCGTAACACGCTCGCCATATTGTTTCCCGGGAAAGTGCTGATAAACGGCCGTACACAGAAACAGGTCGATCGGCTGACGACATGCTTCGAGCACGTGCTCCGGCGCGTCAGGCTCGATCACGATCGGGTGAAATCCTCCGAAACCCTCGGCGATGAGTTGGCGACCGCACTGCTGCAAGTTGGGCTGTGAAATATCGACACCGGTAAAGGTTTCCAACTGGTCGGTAAACGCCACGGCGTTGGCTCCGCCGCCGGGTCCCCATTCGAGCATATGCCGAATCGGTTCCTTGCGTTCGGCGAGCTGGCAAGCGGTTTCTACCAGGCGGCGATGGCTTTGCCCGATACTGCGCCAAACGCGCTCGTCGCTATACCGCCCATGCCCCAACCAATGCGATTGGTCGCGGATGAATTCGTCGTCGCTACTCTCGGTCCAATAGTCGCCGGCATCCAAAGCGAGTTTGGATTCCGGCTCCGCAGTGCCGCTGGTAACGGTCGTCGCATGGAACCGGCGCGCCAATCGTCGACCGACGCCCCGAATGCCTTCCGATGCGTAAACGTGTTGCAGCCGCTCTAGTGTTCGAACCATCATCGCCACCGACCCTCCTCGCCTTCCCGCGAAAGCGCGTACTCTACTGAGCATCGGCAGGTGGCAAAAGGTCAATCGCACCTCGATCGGCAGTTCTGTTGCTCCCGTGAAAGCAAGCCGACGATCGTTGCCAGTAAGGAGAATTCCAGGGCGATACTGGAAAAAAGAACAAAGCTGCGGCTCATCTCAGCCGCCCGTTCGGTTGACCGAGGGGCAGCCCCGCCGCTGGCGTAGGCGATCGTATGCCTGGCAAGGCTAGAAAAGAAAAGAGGCGCCGCCCGGATTCGAACCGGG
>JAGQOS010000004.1:18683-27742 GCA_020427265.1 Planctomycetales bacterium | reverse complement strand
CTTGCTCGGCCACGAGATACGCAGCTTTCGAATAGCGGATGTTCACGTCGTTCTTGTGGGCTTCTTCTGCCGAGCTTTGCTTGATTTCGGCCAGCGTGCGCTGAATTTGCGGTTGGCTGTCGTCGATGCGGCCGATTTCCTGATCGGGCGCGACACGGCTCCCCTCTTCCACGTCGAGCGTCACCAACACGCCCGGCTCTTGTGCCGGAACGGCAACCTCTTCCTTGAGCGTCACAAGGCAGTGCGGCAGCGTGGGGTTAGGGCCAGTAATCGCTCGCTCGGCGAGGTCTTGAGCAGCGGCCTGGTCGGCGGGAACAGAAACGGCCAGCGCCGTCGTGAGAACGAAAAGCGTTACCAACATGTTCGAAATACCTTGTCTGCGAAGAGTCGACATGGAAAAGAATAGCTTTCTCAGCAAATGGAAGAGGAGGTTGCCAGGCCAGCGGGGGATGGCCAAGCGGCTTCGCCGATCCAACCCCCAAAGCGGCGAGGTTGTTGTTAGATTCGGAACAGAACCTTCGACTCGAACCACTCAAACAATTCGTGCAACCAGACATAGCCGATCGGGGCGCGGCCGCAATGGAAGCGGGCCGTGGCCGTGGCGCCGGGTCGCGGGTCGCGGAAGTCGTTCTTGTCGATATCGGCCACAATCGTCACGCTGTGGCCGTGTTCGCTGTGCATGGTAGCGCGGGCCTGGATTTCGCGAAGCTTGCCCTGGCACTTGGTCGTGGGGTCGGTCGCGACCACGTAGTTGACCTCCAAATGCTCGTCGATTTCCTTTCGGGCGTCGGCGATGTGGCCCATCCGGTTTTCGGGCATGTAAACTTCCAGCTCCCAGGGGCCGTTCGGATCGGCGATCGTCATGAGCACCTGGCCGGCTTGCACCGGGCGACTGGAAAGCAGGCGGTCGATGTCCCAGGTAACGACTTGCCCATCCACAGGTGCGTGGATTTGCAGTTGCGCCTTCTTTTCTTTAAGCAGATCGGCTTGCTGTTTCAGGCTGGCGATTCGTTGCGTGTACTGCTGCATTTCGCCGGCCATTCTGAGCCGATCGGCGTGGGGAATGTTCTTGTCGTGCAGCATACGCAGGGCTGAGGCTTTTTGCTGATTCGTCGTGGCAAGCTGCCCATTGACATCGGTCAATTGCACTTCCAGGTCGTTGTTGCGCAGTTCGACCAGCAGATCGCCCTTCTTGACCGTGTCGCCGTGCTTCTTGTGTATGGCGATTACTTCGCCGTCGACTTGTACGAAGATATCGCGGCGTTGTTTCGGTTGAATGGCGCCTCGGCCTTCCAGATCGAAGTTGCCGGGAATGACGCAGAGAGCAATGATCGTGATTAGAATCGCCGCCGAAATCAGGATGGTCTTCGGCAGTGTTTTGGCCTGAATGATCCATTTCGAATGCCCGATCGCCCGCCACAGCGGCATCAAGAACAGGTTGTTGTAATCCAGCGAGTTCGAGAGCGCACGCTCGGTATGTGTGCAGACCAGATCGATGCGCGGCGCGAGGATCGCTTGCGGGCGCAAATCTTCAATCTGCTCCACGATCAGGGCGCCGATATAGGTGGGATCTTTCGCCTGTTCGCTGGCGGCCGTTTCCAGATCGCCATCGTCGATTTCGGTATGAGCCAGCGGAATGATGGCGACGGTCTTCGAGTGCGATTCGTCGACGTAATCCTGCACCGACTCTTCGATCTGAGGCGAGAGATGCTCGGTCGAGCCGGAATACCAAAGCGGTTCCCCGGTGGCGACGACCTTGGTGGCCAACTCGCCGAGAAACGTCACCACATTCGAGCGGTCGTCGAACGTATCTTGCCCCGAGACTGCTTCCACGCGGCATTTGCGGCCGTGCTTGACAGCGACACTCACGCGATCGCAGCCGATCAAGCGTTGTGCTTCGTTGGCGATCTGGTAGGCCGTGGACTTGAGTTCGAGCGATTCGTGAATGTTGCGGGCGAATTCGTCGACTTGCTGCAGCAGCGTTTCACGATGGCCCAGCTCTTGCAGCTTTTGGGCGTTGAGCCATTCGCTGGCCAGCTCGCACATTTGCAGCAGGAACCGCAAGTAGCCGCGTCGCGTGGCGGGTTGCGCCGTGGGGCGCTGGAAGATTTCGATGATGGCTTCGGTTTTTTCGTCGGCCTTCAGCGGAGCGAGAACCAACAGCAGCTCGGTTGGATTGGCGGCTTCCAGATCGTCGCCGCTACCGGAATGAGGCGGAACCAGGGCGCCTTCGCCGCTTTGGATGACTTGGCCGAGCAAACGGGCATGGCGGGCCTGGTGGTCGCCGGGCTCGTCGAGCGAAGCTCGCTTGAGATTGATTTGATAGGCCAGCTTGAGCTGGTTTCCTTCGCCCAGCAGCCAGACCGCGCCACCGATGGCTGCCAGGGCTTCGACAACGCGATTGAGGAATTCGGGATAATATTCGTCGGCCCCGACCTTTTTCTTCGACAGTGCCGCGATCTCCTCCACCAAGGAGCGGATTTGACGCTTTGTTTGTTCGAGTTCTTGCGGGTTAACAGACGAGGAATCGCTCATAGCAGATGGCACCCAGGATGCTGAAGGAAACGCATTTGCCCGCGTTGCGATTCCGTTCGTGCCGCGGCGAAAAAACGCCCAAATCGCCGGTCGAATGTCCGGCTGGCCTCGAAAAAAAGAACCTCTGTTCCCTAGGGAGGTTCTGCGAATTCACCTTCTAACTCAACGAAAACGGAAGGCTTCGCTTTCCTTCACTGTAATCGGTTGGTATTTGATTCACAAGTTTTCTGCAAGGAAAACTGCGCTACGAAAATTATTGTAAACGGTTGTAGCGATTGCGTTTGTGATAAGGTGTGGTGGCTTGGGTTGGATGGAATCTAGGGGCGATAGTATTAGTAGATATAATCCTGAGAATCCGCGCTTTCGGTACAAGCCTTATTCCGCAATCGTATGCCTTAGCTGCGATTTTGGCAATCCCCTGGAGCTTTTCATGGGACGATGGCTGGTTGGGTTGTTGCGGCAACATGCCAATTTGCGCTCGCCTGCGTTCAATTCGGTCTGGTGTGGCGGAACGAATCGGACCACAATCATGGGTTCTTGCGATCAAAGTTCGACAGCAACGCGCGTATCCAATCTCAAGGAGTGAACCATGGCCCGGCGTACGATGATTCTGACTGTTACCTCGCTTATCCTTGTGGTTGCCACCGCATCGTGCCAGGCTGAAAAGGCATCGAATGGCAAGGTTACGAAGCAGGTTTACTTCGACGTGACCATCGGCGGCCAGGATGCGGGCCGCATAGTGATCGGTTTGTTTGGCGACGATGTGCCGAAGACGGTTGAGAATTTCAGGGCCCTTTGCACCGGCGAGAAAGGCGTTGGCCAGTCGGGCAAACCGCTGCACTTTAAGGGCTCCGCCTTTCACCGCGTGATTCCCGAATTCATGCTCCAAGGCGGTGACTTCACTCGCGGCAACGGCACGGGCGGCGAAAGCATCTACGGCGACCGCTTCGCGGACGAGAACTTCAAGTTCACGCACGACGGCCCCGGTGTGTTGAGTATGGCCAACGCGGGGCCGAACACAAACGGGTCGCAGTTCTTCATCACCACGGTCTCGACGCCTTGGCTCGACGGCCGCCACGTGGTCTTTGGCCGCGTGATTGCCGGGTTGGACGTCGTGAAGAAGGTCGAAGCCCAGGGGTCGCAAAGCGGCGCTACGCGGCAGGCGATCGTCATTCGTGACTGCGGCGAGCTGAAGGCCCCGCAATAGACGCGGCAACCGTGGGCGAAGCGCATGCGGCATGCAGCAAAGCATCAATCCGGCTTGTCGAGATACGGGTCCTGGCCCATTTCGAGTTGCATCTTGCGGATCGCCTTTTCATGGTGCAGAAGCATCTTGCGCCCCTGGAAGTGGCGGCGTTCGACTTTGTCTTGCGCTTTCTTGAATAGCGAGGCGTAACGCGAAAAGCTGCCGCCCTTCGACCCCGTGGATTCGAGCTTTTCGGCCTTCTTCGGGCCGAAGCCGTGTTCCATGACATCGTCGTCGAGCGCTAGAAACTGACGCACTGTTCCCGGGTCGCCCTGGCGTCCGCAGCGTCCATAGAGTTGTCGATCGATGCGCGCCGAATCATGCAATTCGGTGCCAATCACATGCAGCCCGCCCAGATCGGCCACACCCACGCCCAGCTTAATATCGGTACCGCGGCCGGCCATATTCGTCGAAACGGTCACTTTGCCCTGCTGACCCGCCTCGGAAACGATCTCCGCTTCCAGCTCAATCCGATTCGCGTTGAGCACTTCGTGATGGATACCTGCTTTGGTTAGCAGGGCCGAGAGCAGTTCGCTACGCGAAATCGAACGCGTGCCGATCAGCACAGGACGGCCCTGCTCGTGCATTTCTAGAATCTCCTGCACGATGGCATTCCACTTTTCTTCCGCAGAGCCGAAGACCCGGTCGGGCAATCGCTTGCGTTGCACTGGACGATTGGTCGGCACTTGGACGACGGTCAGTTTGTAGATCTTCTTCATCTCGGCGGCCGAAGTGATTGCCGTACCGGTCATGCCGCCGAGATGCTGGTAGCGCAGAAAGAAGTCCTGCACGGTTACGCGGGCCGCTTGTCCGGTATCGACGGTCACTTCCAGGCCTTCGCGCGCCTCGACCGCTTGATGAATGCCAGATCGCCATTTGCGGCCCTCGGCAAGACGGCCGGTCGATTCGTCGACGATGACGATTTCGCCGTCGCGAATCACGTATTCTCGATCGCGCTCGAACTCTCGATCGACCTTGATCGCGCGTTCGATGTGCTCGTACATGTCGATGAATCCGACCGTGTCGAGCAGGTCCGACTTGGGCAGGCTGCGCACCAGTTGCCGGCCCAGCATGTTCAATTCAACGGTTTTCTTTTCGTGGTCGTATTCGTAGTGCTCGTCTTCCTCGAATTGTTCCACGGCCTTGGCCGCCCAGTCGTATGTGGCGGCGGCGATCTTCTCGGCCTCGCCCGGAATCGCGCTGATGATAAGCGGCGTACGGGCCTCGTCGATCAGCACGCTGTCGGCTTCGTCGACCAGGGCGAAGTAGTGGCCTCGCTGCACGGGACGTTCACCGGCTAGCGGCGAGGCGTCAGCCAGGAATCGACTTGGCGAATCTTCGTTGAGCATGCCGTTTTCGCGCATCAATAGGCGGTCGCGAAGGAAGTCGAAACCGAATTCCTTCGCCGTGCCGTACGTGATATCGCAGGCGTAATTCTTGCGCCGTTCCGGCTGGCTCATTTGCGTTTGCACGCAACCGGTTGAGAGTCCCAGCAACTTGTAGAGCGGTCCCATCTGATCCGCGTCGCGCTTGGCCAGGTAGTCGTTGACCGTGGTCAAATGGCAACCTTTGCCGGCCAACGCGCGCAAGTACATGGGCAGCGTGGCGGTAAGCGTTTTACCTTCACCCGTTTCCATTTCGGCGAGCATGCCAAAGAACATGGCGATGCCGCCTAGCATCTGCACGTCGTAGTGCTCCATGCTCAAGGTTCGGCGTGCCGCCTCGCGTACGAGCGCGTAGGCTTCGGGCAAAAGATCGACCGCGGGTTCGCCGCTCTTAAAACGAAAGCGGAGCGAGAGGCTGCGTTTGCGCAATTGGTCGTCGCGCTCCTGCTGCAACTGCGACCGGAACGAATCGATCTTGGGCAGCAGATTGCGCTTCCAGTTGGTCAGATGCCAGGTAGCGCGGCCATTGGTGACGCCTTTCAGCATCGAAACTCCTCCCGATTTCACGCGTGACGGCGCGACGAGCGTGCTCATGTTCCTTCGCTTTCTTGAAAAGTCGTACGACCGTTGCGTCGTTACGAATTGCCCAGCGACCGGAACACTTCGTCGATCGACGAATCGTACTCTAGCGATTCGTCTGCGGCAATCGACATCTCGTTGGCCGGATCGCGACGCACGCCGGCCGAGAGTTCTTCGTGCATCCAGTCGCCCGCCCGTTCCGTATGCTCGAGACCCAGCACGTGGCCGAACTCATGCATCACGGTGCTGAGCAGATCGATCCGGCCGTCGGCCGCCGATCCCGAGATCGCACGCCATTGGCCCATCTGAGCGTCGAAGACGAATTCTTCGTTGCTCTGGGGAGAAGAGTCGATAAACCAGCCCTGCCCCGCCGCATTGCGATCGATTTGTACGATCGCCCCGGTCGCTTGACCAAGACGGCCCGCTGGCAGGTCGTTCGCCAGAACGACGACGTTGGCGAGTTCGTCGGCCACGCTCGCGCCGAGCGCCGCAATGATGCGGCTCGTCGCCTCGCCGACGATGACGTCGAGCTGTTGTTGTGTCAATTCGGTGGCCGCAAGATTCTGACTTTCGCCGGCTTCGCCGAGCAGCGGCACGGCGAGCAGGTTTTCGGGGAATCCATCGGGATACTGCAGTGTGGCCACATCGTGAGACCCGAGCAAGAAGTTGGCCGTGAAGATGCTCAAGTCGTCGAAGCCGACGCGCCCCGAGGCGTTGAAATCGGCCACGTACGACATGCTCGACTCACCCACCGGTTTCAGGAATTCGCCGGTAAAGATCGCCAGGTCGTCGAAGCCGATGTGCTGGTCGTCGTTCAGATCGAACACGACGGGCCAGAGCATCGTATCGGGCGGCGCCTGCAGTCCGATGAGATCGGTCGGGTCTTCGCCCGCCACTTCGATGGATCCGCTGGTCGGTTCGATCCAACCGGCTTCCACGGGGCGAATCGGACCGCCGCCAAAGCTGTCGACGCGAATACCCAGGTCGTTGGGGTCGATATCGAGTCGCACGCGCGCCAATAAGACGGGTTGATGATTGGCGCCCAGATTGCCCGTCGTTGCAGCGGCATCGACCGCGACGCGGCCTAGCGAATCCTCGACCGAAGGCGGAGAAAGTTCATCGTCCGTGCCGTCGCCGAAACGGAAGGCGGGGCCGGGCGTAACTTCGGTCGCAGTGAAATACTCGGTGTCGTAATGAATCGTTGCCGAGGCGCTCGCGATCGGGGCCGTTGTTTCTTGTGTGGTTGTGACCCAAAGCTCGGCCCAGAAGCCCTCCCATTCCGAGAGCCAATCCTCGCTTACCGGCAAGGCCGCGATCTGGCCGTTGGCGTCGACCGCCGTCGGCTCGCGGCGCACGGTCAGATCGTACTGCGCCCGATCGTTCGCGCCCTCGATGACGATCGTTACCGTGGCGGTGGAAACGTTGCCCTGATCGTCCTCGACCGTGTAGGTCAACGTGTCGGTCGCCGATTGTCCGGCTTGCAAATGATCAAAGGCGCCCATGGGCGAATAGGTAATCAACCCGTTGATCAAACTGGCAAAACCGATCGTGTTCTGATTGTCGATGCTCGTGATAGTCAACGTCGCATCGGGAAGCGATTGATCGTTATCGAGCACGAACAACACGGTAAAGCCGCGATCCTTGCGCATGGTGATCGTGTCGTCGACGGCCACCAGATCGCCGTCGAGCGCCGCGCCCAGTTCCAGCGGCGCCGGTCGGAAGGGCTCAGGGAAGTTCGGCAGATAAACACGCGGCTGCGCCGAATCTCGCTGGAATCCGAAATTTGCGCCGAACAGGCTGAAGTCGGCAAAATTGATGCGGCCGCTCAAATCGAAGTCGTTGGCGAACGTGCGCGGCAGTTCCGTGCTTACGGTGCGCAGGAACACGTCGGTAAAAATCGACAGGTCGTCGCGGCCGATCTGTCCCGAGTCGTTCAGGTCGTACATGACCGGCCACAATTCGGTTTCGGGATCGTCTCCCACCAGAATATTGGAAGTCGATCCGCTGCCGGCCAGGACGACGGAGATCTCTTCCTGCGGCGAAATGGCCAGCCATTGATCGGGCGCCGGCGAAATGATGCTCGGATCGTCCAGTCCGACGGGAAGACCTGGGTCGTTCGCTGTCGACGTGAAACGCACGCGCGCCACGAGTGCCTGGGCATCGTCGCCCGGTGTGAAACCATTGCGGACCGTGGCGGAGAGCGATACCAGGCCGGTTGCGTCGTCGATTGAATTGTTTACGGTAAACGCCGGACCGGCCTGAACTTCCGTCGCCGTAAAGTAATTCGTGTTGTAGTCGAGCGACACGGTCGCGCCGTTAACGGCCGAATCGGAGAGTCCGTCGGTCGACACCCAGATCTCGGCCCAGTGGCTGGTCCATTCGTCGATCCATTCGGCATTGCCCGGCAGGCTTCCGGCTTCGCCCTGTGCATTGAGCGTCGTTTCGGTCGTGACCACGCGCATGTTGAGCTGCGCGTCAGCCGCTCCGCCACCGGTCACGATCAGGCTCAGCGACGGGAAGATAATGTCTTCGGGGTTTTGCGGTATGCTATTGGTCGACTCGAGCAGAACGGAGTTGCCCGAAAGGTCTAATGGATTGGAGCGAAAGATCAGTTGCCCGGCATTCGTGGCTGTGAATTCGATCGAGAATAACAGGAACTGGCCTAGTCCCAGTTGGTGCGCAGGTTCGAGCAAATGCTGTTTGACCGAGCCCATTTCGTTGAGCACGCCAGGCGTGGAAAGATCGTTGCGCACCACCTGGGTGTCGGAAGCGAACGCGCCAAAGTCATCGCCATGCGCGAGCGACTGGGCGTCGACCATGGCGAGCGCTTGGTTGTAGGTCACATCGAGATGCGCTTGGGTGACGCCGCGTTTGTCGACGGTCGATGGCGCCCGCAGGTCTTCGACCAGTACGTTGAGCCGAAAGGTTTCGCCGACCTGAACCTGGGTAATCTCGTTATCCGCCAGGTCGGTCGCTTCGAAGTGAAACGCTACTGTCTCGCCAACGAGCAGATTACGTGCTTCCAGGCTTTCACCGCCGCGAATGGCGCGCTGGGGGAGGCGCCGGTGCAAAGTGCGCCGGTGCTTATCGTGTGATTTGAAGGAGAGCCAATTCATGATTGGTACGGTACTCCAGCGGTGGCAGCCAAGCTGCCTCGACGGAGACATGCACTGCCTCCTAAACGGCCCGTCTTGCCCAGACTAGGTGGGAGAACCCCACGTCTCAGACCGTGTTTGCCTAGAAATCTCGTGTTCCGAACGCCTTCTCTACCTAATTCATTCTGATTTCGTATCCGTAAAAAAGCAAGCAAACGA
>JAGQOS010000004.1:0-18673 GCA_020427265.1 Planctomycetales bacterium | reverse complement strand
GTTCGAATTTGCTTTCGCCCGATTTCGCCGAATTGCCGCTGGCAAAGCCATCTTCCACGGAATTACGGGCGCCTAGAATTCGGGTTCGCCGTCGTTTCAGTTCGACGCAAAATGGGGTGTTGGAGTTCCGTGTCACGCACCCCATCGGAAGGGTTTTGGAGGGCGATCCAACAAAAACGCCCGCCACGCTTTAAGCGTGGCGGGCGCTGAATTTACCGTTTCGCACGACGCAACGCGCCTTGTGCTTACTTTCCGCCCTGTTGCCGCATGGCGGCCGGCAGAACGCGCTTCTGAACGTTCGTTTCCAGAACGCCGAAAGCGGCTTCGTGACGCTGGATCGAGAGCTGCAGGGCAGCCATCAACCGCTTCGCCGTGTAGTAGTTCACGACCAAACGCTGGTTCACCGGCAGAGCTTTTTGCGGAGCGCCGAACGGCTGGCTGTTGAGACCGAAATCGATGATCAGCTCTTCGGGTGTGCCGTTCACGCGGCAGAAGTTCGCGTAGCAAGCGGTCACGCTGCTATCATCGACTTCAACGCGTTGCGGAGCAGCGGCTTGCTCGGCGGGAGCGGCAGCCGGGGCGGCGGTCTCGTTGACTTCTTCTTTCTTTTCTTCGGCTTTGGCCATTTACAACCTCTCCTCATGAACTAACGGGAATTCCAGGACGCAATCGAAAGACAAGATGGTGTGATTGCGTCCGCGATGACTCAAGAGATGTCCGTCTCGCTGTGATCGCCAAGATCCTTCGGCGACCTCAATTACATAGTTCATCATGCCCCATTCGAAACTCTTGTCAAGCATCTGACTTGATTCGTTCTAGGCAACAGCAGCGAAATCTGGGAAATCCCGGCGCTCTATACCAATTAAGAAAACGCTAGCGGTCGTTTTATCTCGGCGAATTCTTCCTGTTGTAGCAGTTCTACTGATTCTCCGAGTCCTAACGAACCGATACAGCCTGACGAGACTGTTTTCAGACCCGAAGCTCGCGGAGCATTTTTCCGGAGAATTTGCAATGAGACTCCAACGCCTTAGGGTGTTTGCCACGCTAATGTGGATTGCCGCGCTCGCCGCTTCGCCGGCCGCTGCTGAGTACGTGTCGTTCTATTCGTACGGCGATGGGAGCGATGCCGAAGGCCAGCCCAACTACTATGGCGCGGCGCCAGCAGGTCCTTACGCCCAGATGGCGAGCATGCAAGGTGCCCTGCCCGACCCGGCATTGGGCCTTGGCCCGGCTGGGCCGCAACCCGAACCGCCGATTATGGACGGGTATGGTGATCCCGGGATGGGGTTCGAATCGGGTTACGGTTGCGATGAATGTGGCGGCTACGGCGGCGATTGCCCATCGTGCGGCGGTTGGGGCAACGGACAGCTAGGCGGAGGCGGTATGGGATTCGGCCACCTGATGGCCGGACTGGGCCAGTGCGGTCCCTACGAAAACGGCGAATGCGGCCCCCGCTGGTTCGACGTTCACGCCGAAGCCCTGTATTGGAAACGCGATAACATCAGTCGCCCTGTCGACTTCACATCGGACGGCGTGGCCGGAAACGCTCCGCCGTTCGTCGTGCTCAGCACGCGCAGCCTCGACTTCGACGAAGAACCCGGATTTCGCGTTACCGTGCGATTCGAGGTCGGCGCTATTTCGGCGATTGAGGTCGGTTATTTCGCCATCTTCGACATGACGGCCGAGGCCCACGCCACGAGCGATCTGGACAACCTGTTTTCGGTCTTTAGCGACTTCGGCAATCCTCCGTTCTTTCCGGGGTTTGCGGAAACCGATCAAGCGACATTCCACAGCATTCGTTACCGGACCGACCTGCAAAATGCCGAGATCAATTGGCGCCGCCAGTGGGTTTCTCTCGGCGGGCGGCTCCACGGCTCGACACTGGCCGGGGCGCGATACCTGCGCCTGACCGAATCGCTGCGGCACATCACCCGCGCCGATACCGGCGCAATGGACTACTACGTGGGCACGGAAAACAACCTGTACGGCTTCCAGATCGGCGGCGACATTTGGGCCTGCACGTTGCCCGGGCTGATGATCGGCGGCGAGGCCGAGGTCGGCGTGTTCGGTGTCCAGGCCAAGCAGAACACGAAGATCAATGCGTCTTCGCTGACCGATCCCTTGCTGGAAGAAGCTCAAGGCGACGACGTGGCGATGGTGGCCGAAGGCGGACCGTTGGTCATCTGGCAGGTCACGCCGCGCTGGACCGCCCGCGCAGGCTATCAATTCCTTTATGTCGACGGCGTCGCGCTTGCTCCGGAGAACTTCAACACGCGGGCGCCGTTTGTCAGCAGCCCCGGATTGCCCCGCCGCGTGAAAGTGAATCACAACGGCGCCGCGCTCTATCACGGTGCGACCGCAGGTTTCGAATATATCTGGTAAGCCGCGGCGCCGCTTACCATTCGCCGTTGGCAAAGATGCGATCTTCGCTGGTCATGCCTTCGTCGCTCAGCTCGCCCTCGGCAATGTCCGCAGCCAGCCAGTCGTAATCGTCTGCCGACAGATTGGCCAAAGCCTGGTCGTGGTCAACGGCCGCGCGGCTTTCGATGCGTGTCGCTTCGGCTCGGGCGGAGTATTCGACCACGCCCGACTCATCCAAGTTGTCGAACGTCGCTTGGGCGTCGACATCCACCGAGCTTGCGGCAAAGAGCGAGGCGTCGAACGATGCGAACGCCGGCGACACGTCGGCCGCTGTATCCACCGACGTGGTTTCGTAAACGGCCGCCTGCTTCGGAGCGGAACTGCTCGAAGCCAGTGACGCCAACGGCGGCGGTGGGAGAATAACACCCGCCTCTCGCTCGCGCAGATGATCGTAGATCAGCGCCGCATCGACGAGCGTCAGGCGACCGTCGCCATTGACGTCGACAAAGTGCGGTCCGCCGGGATCGGCCGTCGGAATGAATGGCGCGGCGGGCGGCATGGGCAGCGCGCCGGTAAACGCATTGCTGTACTGTCGCACGAACAACTCATCGGTAATCGAGCTGATGTCGCGCGTGTCGACCATGCCGTCGGCATTCACGTCCAACGGGTCGACGCTGTTCTGCCACGGGTTGCCGCCAATGGTAATGGCGTAGTCTTCCACTTCGCCGTCCGGCGCCGGCCCGATCGGCCCCAGACCCTGCGAGAAACTGCTGAAGCGGAACCGGGCGTAGGTGGTCGTGTTCAAAACGGCTGTGGGCGGAAGCAGCACGGTCAATTCGTTCACGCCCTGCGACACGGCCAAACCCGATGCGATTTGCTCGCCATCGTCGAAGAAATCACCGTCGTTGTTGTAGTCGATGAAGGCGTCGAGGAAGCCGTCGTCCGACGCGGTGATTGTAATCGTGGTTTCCGTGCCCACGTCGAGGAAGCTCTCGAACGAGACACCGTCTTCGTCGTCGAGCTGATTGTTGTCGTCGCCACGAGCCATGGCGGAGGGTTGTCCATCGTCTTCACCGTCGACACCGGCGCCGAGATAGAATCCTTCGACCAACGCGTGTCGCGCGCCATCGTCGAGACGCCGAGTGCCGTAAGACGACGGCGCGTCGCCAAAGTCGAGTCCCGAGGGGAAGGCGATTTGGAAACGCGTGTCGCCGTTGATCTGATTCGGACGCAGCAAATTGCCGGCCACGTCTTTGATTCCAGTTTGGAAGGTCGTGTCGACGCCGGTCACAAACGATGCGCCGGTGAGTGCGACCACAGGGCCCTGGGCCGATCCGGTGAGTTCCTCCGGATCTGAGCCGTTGATGGCCATGGCGATCGACAGCGAAACATCCGAGGCGCTAAAGCCCGCGGACGGCGCGAAGAAGATGGGAATTGCCGTGTCGTCTTCCAGGCCTGGGCGGCCGGTAACGGTAAGCGAACGCGTGCCCGAAACATTGAGCACATGCTCGTCGCCGCCGAGCGATACGACACCGTCGCCGTAATGGACGGCGTTCAACTGAAGCGAAGCAACCGACGCGATGGCGGCGGCCAAGATTTCGCCAATTTCTTCCGGCGTTTCCGCGGCGCGGATGTCGACCGCTACGTTCGAACCCGAAGGAACGCTGGTTGTAAAGAACTGGAAGACGGTTTGCGGATCGTTCTGCGAAAGCCGGATAGAGAACGTGTCGCCGTCGCGAATTCCGCCGGTGCGTTTTCCTTCGGCGGGCACATGCAGCACAAATCCGCTATCGAATTCAAACTCGACGATGTCGCCGGCCGATGTCCCGATGCGGAAACCGTCTCCGTCGACGATCTTGTCGCCCGCAGGGGAATTGATGACGAAACCGTCCATGTTGGCCAGGCGAATCGTGTACGTGTAGCCTGTCAGCCAGATTCCGGGCAGCGGTGTCAGCCGGATGGTATTGTTCGTCTGATCGAAGTTGAAAATGTAGTCGATGCCAATCTGCAGCTCTTCGGTTTCCAGAGTATCTTCGTGCGTGCGGCTGATGCGTACGCTGCGGGCGTCGACCGTTGTCAGATCGATGGCCGTGCCGGTGCTTTGATCGGCGGAAAGTACGCCGTCGACCAATTGAATGGCGAATTCGCTCAAGGGGTCGCCCAGCACCAATACGTTGGTTGCCGTGGGATCCTGGTCGCGTCTTTCGGCATCGTTGTCCAATGGCTTGAGCAGTTCGGCCGAAGGGCCGGTGAAGTCGGCCCGGTCGATGGCGCCGCGATCCTTGAAGACATCTTCGCCGGAACCGTCGGGCGAAACAAATGTCCGGTCATCGGTCCGCAATTGGCCCAGGTAGTCGAATTTCGGCGCGAGAATCGGCGAGGGCGCGATCCCCACGGGCGACTTCACGTTGACCAGTTCTTCGCGGTCTTGCAGCGAATCGATCGCGCTGTCGATCGCGCGCGACTGTGGCGCCAGGTAGAAGTTGCCCGCGGCTGGATTGACGAAGAGCGGATCGCCCGCAGCCAGCGTGATGGCGAAATCGCCCACGCCGACCGTAGAGTTGACGCCGTTGTCCTGGAACAAGTTGCCGCCCAGGATCGTTCCGGCCAAGGCCGATGAATTGTCGACCTGGATACCGGTGGTCGAAGCGGCAACGATGTTGTTGAGCAGTGTAGGTGAAGCGTTGTCGGCAATGTCGATGCCGATTCCCGTGCCGTAGATCGTGTTGTTGATGATGCGGCCAAAGGGCACGGCCGCCGTGGGAACATTGCCCGCGTTGGCGTCGCCCGAGAAGCGGACACCGCCGCCGCTGCTGAAGATCACGTTGTTCGTAATCGTTACGCCGGGAACCAGGCCATCGACATTCACACGCGAAAGCGTGCGCGGTGCGCCGGTGTGGGGCCGATTGTCGGGGCCCTGACGCGTGGCCGCATCGACTACGATGCCAAAACCCGAAACGTTGCTGATTTGGTTGGCCTCGATAATTACCTGGCCCTGGTCGCGGAAACGGTTTTCGTCTCCCTTCATTTCATACTTGATGCCGCTAATGCCGGTGCGCGGCTCGACTTCCAGACTGGCGCCGAAGCTCGATGCCTCGATGAACACGGCCGAATCCAACGCCGTGTCGCCAACGTCGGAAATCACCAGGCGAATCGTGTGCACGCCTGGCGTCAGGCTGCGACGTTGCGCGGTAAACACCTGTGTGAACCCGTCGTAGCCGAACAGGTCGAGGAATTCACCGTCGTCGTCGATATCGTTGTTCCGGAAGAGTTCCGGATTGACCGCGCCGGTGCCAAACGGATTGCCACCGTTCACATTGTTGATCGAGACAAAATCCTTCGTGCCGGGAATCAACGCCAGGTTTTCGCCGTCGAGGAAGAAGGCGAACACGTCGTTGAAGACACCATTCGCAAACTCGTTGTACTCTTCTGAAGCGAACACGAAGTTGAAGAACAGGTCGTTCGCTTCCGATAGCTCGAAATCGAACTCCAACGCCGTGGTGTCGGCCGTTGGCACGCCGAACAGCGCGTCGAGCTCGGCATCGGGCCGTTGCGACGCCGTGCCGGTCGAGGCGTCATCGGTATTCGGGCCTTCGGCAAAGAAGGCGTTGCCCGTCGTCAGGATAATGCCCTCGTTGATGCCGATCGTGGAACGACCGCTCGTAAAGAAACCAGCCGACGTGGCGCTACCGGTAAATCTGGCGTTGCCAACCGGTGTTACGCCGGGGCCGAGGATGAAGTCGCGCAACTGGTTGGCGTCTTCGGTCACTTCGGTCACGTCGAGACCCAGATTGACTTCCGGAACCACATTGTCGCCGTACAGGTTGATCAGCACGCTTGTGCTGCGCGTGCCAGTGACGGTGCCGTCGGAAAGGCCCGCGGTCACGTCGATCAGCGCCTGGATCGGATCCGAATTGATCAGATCGCGAATGCGCCGCGCCATTTCAATATCGGTGTCGTTGACATCGAACGGAATGCGGATGTGCCCGTCGGCCACGCCATCGTCGACCGCCAGGTCGTCGTACTCGAAGGTGAGCGTGGTTACGCCGTCGCCCAGCATGAACGTTTCACCCTCGGAAACCGCGTAGCCGTTCGGCGCGATCAAGGCGAAGCTTTGGTTCAGGCGATCGTTCGTATCGAACGTATCGAACAACGCAAGCGGCGGAAGCAGGCTCGTAATGCCAAAGTCTTGCGAGCGCCGAATCTCGAGCTGATAAGGACCTTCCAAAATGTTGGGCGGATCGGTCACGCCGGTCAGGATCGTGAAGCCTGGGTTCGGATTGGCGTTAACGAGCATTTCACCGCGTTCGGCGAAACCGATGTAGATGTCGTCGACATACGCGCCTTCGAAGTTGTTGGCTTGCCCGCGCAGCGCACCGGGGAACGCCGGGTCGCGGCTACCGTCTAGATTGGTCGAAGCGTAGAACGCGCCGAACTCGTCTCCATCCAGGCCGTTCATCGGAATCAACAGGTCGGTGATCGCCAACCCTAGCGGGCCGGGGTCGGTGACCTGGCTGCCGACGATGCGGACAACTTCTTTATCGACGGGAAACGCTTCGAGTTCGCCGTTGGAGAACGCATCAGCCAAAGCCTGCTGAATTACCAGCGCCACTTCCTCATCGGTCATTTCGGAATGAATGACCACAGGACGACCGTTGGTCGTGCCGGGGGCTCCTTCAATCACCAAGCCCGCGGCGGCCGTCTGCGAGATATCGGTCACGTTTTCGAGATTCACGCGATTACCGATCACGTGGGTCGCCAAACCGCCTAGCGACGAGTTTATCCGCACGCTCACGTCGTAGTCGCCGGTGCTGCCGCCAAACAAGCCGCTGCCTTCTGTGCCGATATCGTACAGGTCGTTGTCCCAGCCGCTAATGCCGATGAAGTACGTGCTGTCGGGCGCGGCCGTATCGGGAACGAGATACGACAGGAACGAGTCGAGCGAGTTGCCGTCGTCGTCGTTGATCGCCACTTCGTTGCCGAGGAAGTCGAACAGGCGAACGATCGAATCGAGTGTACTGCCGTTCACGTCGGCATCGATATCGATTTCGATAATATCGCCCGGGCTGGCGACAACGCTTAGCACATCGACATCGAGACCCGGATCCACGATCAAGTTCAGGTTGTCGCCAATGGTTCCGCTCGACTGGAATACGAACGTGCTGGCGCCGCTGAGCATTGTGTCGACAGCCGTATTGTTCGTGTCGTTCGACATCGGATCGTCCGACAAGTCGGCCGTGACAATGATGTCGGCATTTCCGAGGAAGCGAACGTTGTTGATCGCCGCCGAAATCTTGCCCGCGATTTCCTCCGCCGTGTCAGTGTCTTGGTAGAGGATCCCGATGCTCGAAGGATTGATCCCGGTATCGCCAACGAAAATCGTCGCATCGACCTCTGCTAGGTGAACCACCGATCCGACGCCACTGGCTTGGATATGCAGCGGCGACGCGTTGATCGCTTCTGCCAGGGCCGTGGCCATTTCGTCGGCCGTAAAGAATTCGTAGGGCACGAACGGAACGGGAATCGCGCCGGTAGTTTGGGCGCCGGGTTGACCGGTGACCAGGACGTTGGGCGAACCGACGACATTGACCGAGGCGCCAACTTCGCCGCCGAGATGCACGCTGCCGCTGCCGATGTTCGTAGCCGTCAGATCCAGGTTTGTCCCGGCCACGGCATTGGCGATCGCCGTGGCGATCTGGTTGGCCGTGGAGCTCGCCGAGATCAACACGCGCGTTGTGCCAACTGGCGTTTGCGCGCCGTAGGAGAATTGGAACAGCACGACATGGCCCTGGCCATCGTTGATCGAGAAGCGATCGCCATCGCGAATGCCGCTCGGACCCGCGTCGGGAAGCTGCATGACGAAGCCGGAGTCCATCTCGAACAAAACGGGTTGCCCCGAAATGCCGTCATCGAGCGTGAACGTTTGACCTTCGGTGAATCGCGAACCGTCGAAAGCCTGGATGTCACTATTCTCCAATTCCAGCCGCGTGTTACCAGCCGAGAAGAGCGCCACGGTCGTGACCAGATCGACGTTCCTTCCCGTAGCAATCGCACGGAAGTTGAAGCCGGCGGAATTAATCGCCGTGGCCACGGCGCTGGCCATCTGATCGGCCGAGAATTCGCTGAACGGTTTGAACGGAATGGGGATGGCGCCGGCCGTTTGGGCGTCGGGCTGGCCGGCGAGCGAGAGCGAGGGTGTCGCGCTCACGTCGAGCGTATGGGTTGTGCCACCTATGTAGACCTGGCCGTTGCCTAGATTGCGCGTGTCCAAACCGAAACGTACGGCAACGGCGTTGGCAATCAAATCGGCCAGTTCGTTCTGCGTGCTGAACTTGCTGAACTGAATGATCTGGCGTCCGGCGGAAACGATCGCGTCGTAGGAGAACTCGAACACGATCGGGCCGATCGCCTGGTTGTCGCTCAGCACAAACGTGTCTTTGTCGCGGATGCCGCCCGAGTCGCCGCCCTGCGTCGGTACATTAATGATGTAGCCGGTGTCCAATTCGAAGACAACATCGGGATTGATACCGTCGCCGAGTGTGAAGGTATCGCCCTCGACGAATTGCGATCCGTCGGACGAGCGGATCGTGTTGGGAGCGAACGTGAAGACGGTTGTACCGGGATCGAAATTCACCGAGAGTTCGCTCAGGCGGACGACTTCGTCGTCGCCTGTGGCTTGCACGTTCAGGCCCGCCGCGTTGATCGACGTGACGATCGAATTCGCTACGTCGACCGCCGTGAAATTAACGGTCGGCAGGAAGATGATCGGCACTGCGCCCGGTGTTTGGGCGCCAGGTTGGCCGGAGACCGAAACATTGGGCGCTTCCGACACGTCGACCGTGTGCGTGGTGCCACCGAGATGGATCGTTCCGCCGCCCAGGTTCGTGGGCGCCAGGCCGATGCCGGCCGCACCGATGGCGTTCGTGACTTGCGCTGCGATTGTCGCCTGTGTAGTCGTGTTCGTGATCGCGATAATCACATCGGAATCGGGCTGAACGGTCAACGGGTTGTTGCCCGCGTCGACATCCTTGGTGAACTCGATAATGAAGTCGTCGCCGCCGACGCCATCGTTGATGATGATGCGATCGCCTTCGTCGACGCCATTGATGCCGCCACCCGCGGAAGGGATTTGCAGCACGTAGCCGCTATCAAATTCGAAGATCGTGGGCGTGGGGCTGATCTGATCGTCGATCGTGAACGTTTGCCCTTCTTCGATCTGGCTACCGTCGACGGCAATAAAGTCGTTGTCGACATGGCGCAGAATCGTATCGCCTGCCGCCAAAGTGGCTTGGGCGCGGCGGATATCCACCTGATCGCCAATGGCCAAGGCCTGCAGCGAGAGATTCGAACGGTTGATCGCGTCGGCAATCGCGATGGCCATGTCGTCGGGCGTGAACGTATCCGACGGCACGTAGTAGATGGGAACGGCGCCGGCTTCGTTCGGGCCGGGTTCGCCAATAACCGTAAGGGACGGAGTGCCCGATGTGTCGAGCGTTTGCGTGACACCGCCGATATGCACTTGCCCGCCGAAGAGGACCGTCGGTGTGAGGCCGAGCGACGTGGTGTTGTTGATGGCGTTGGCGATGAGCGCGGCGAGCGCCGTTTGCGAGGTCAAGTCGCTGATTTGAATGATGCGATTGCCGGGCGTGATGCGGCCGTCCTTGTTGAATTCAAAGACAATGTCTGTGCCACCCCTGCCGTCGTTGATCACGAACGTGTCGCCGTCGCGCACGCCGCCGTCGCCGCCGCCTTCGATTGGCACTTGAATCGTATAGCCGGAATCGAATTCGAAGGTCGCCGAATTGCCGACACCATCGTCGATCAGGAACGTTTGCCCGTCGAAGATCTGATCGCCAGCGAAGGCGGTCAGGCTGTCCGTACGCACCAGGCCATCTTTGTCGAATTCGAAAGTCGCCGTCTGTCCGATCGAATTGGTAACGGTCAGCAACTCGCCATCTTGGATCGTAGCGCCGGTCGGAGCGACGATGGTGTAGCCAAGATCAATCTCGAAGTTTTCCAGCAATCCGGTCGTGCCGTTGCCAACCGTAAAGATTTGGGCATCGCGCAACGCGCCGCCGGAGATGGTGCGCAACTCATCGCCCCCGGCCGGCAAGTTGAACGGATTGCCCAACCCAGTGAGGGCGTTGGGGTCGGGGGTTGTGCCCATCGATCCCGCCGTGCTGAAGTCGAACCGGAGTTGCAAGTTATCGCGACCCGCATAGGGACCGAGATTGATTTCCGCCTGGAGCCAGCCGCCGGTATTGTCGAACAATTCTTGCACGCCGAAGGGGCTGTAGTCGTATTCATCGATAAGGCCGCGGAAGCTGTTGTTCGTGGCCATCAACTGCCATTCGCCGTCGTCTTCCGAAATAAAGACGCGGAAGCTGTCGGTCATAAACGGCGTGACCGCGGGCAAATCGCCCTGGCCGCCATCGGTTTCCAGGAAGTAGTTGAAATAGAGCTTCGGCTGATCGGTCGCCGCGTAGCCAGCTAGGCTGAACTTGTTCGACTCGATCGTGCCCGACGCACCGCCGGGGAAGTCGAAGTCGCCACGATTGCCCGGGTCGAGCAGGTTGCCAGCCACGTTGTTGGCCTGTGGCGATTCAAAGCCGAACCAGAAGCTCGAATTGCCGGCGCGGTCTTCGGCGCCTCGGCTTTCGTCCGGCGGCACATCCACGCCATGGCCGGCATCGGCGCGGCGGCTGAGCGAGGCATGCCACAGGTTGTAGTCGAGGTTTGAGAAGGCGAAGCCGACCACGTTGCCGACCGCGCCCGAAGGAATGCTCGATTGGCCTTCGCGGAAGATTGGCTGCAGCAGGCCTTCGAGATCGAAGCTGTGCAGCATGCCGTCGCCCTCGATCGCGAAGAGCGTCTGTGCGAACGCGCCGTTATCGAGTTCATCGGGACCAACTTGCAGGCCCTGGAAGTCCATGCCGACCAGGTCGACTGCCGTGTTGATGTAATCGAGCGTGGCGAAACCATTGCTTGTGTAGCCGAGCACTTCGTACAAGCCGCCTTCGTCGCTGACGACAAACATCCGCGTGTTGCCGACGAACGCCATGCCGGTGACCTGACCGCCAGGGGCAGCGCCGCCGAGTTGCAACGGAGGATCGGCCGAGGTAAACAGCGAACCGTCGTCGAAGCTAACGACCGATCCGTTCACAATTGGGTTCAATCCGTTGGCGAGCATGGCGAATTGCACACGCGTGGCAATCTGCGCGGCTGAATCACCAGCGCCAAAATCGATGCCGATCGCTCCGGGCGTGACAATGCCGTCGCCCTGATCGATGTTGTTGAAGTCGTTCAGCCCGGTAAAAATCGTTGGGTCGGCGACGCCCGAGAAGTCGACGACGAGCGAACCGGGGAAGTTCAATCGATCGCCAGCAGCGCTGGCCAACACGCCGAGCGAGAGGTCGATCGAAGCGCCCAATTCCAATTCGGTGAACGATTCCTCGGCGGGAACGCGAATTCCCATCGTGACGTCGGGAGCGCCTTGCACAACGATGTTGCCATCGGTTGAAACGGCGACATCGGCGGCGATCGTCGACTCGTTAAGCAGCGTGATGCGCGTGCCGGTGGGGACGGCTGTCACGCCAAAGCCGGCGCCGTTGATCGCATTGACAATCGCCGTGGTAATCTGATTTTGATTGTCCGCCGGCATGTAGTTAATAGCGGTTGCGCCGGGAGTTACCAACATGCCATCGCTGTCGAATTCGAACGTCACGGTCACGCGCTGCATGGCGTTGTTGTCGGTGATCGTGATCGTTGATCCTTCGGTGATGTTCATGCCGCCATTCATGGCGTTATTTACTAGCACGCTTCCTGTATCGAATTCATAGAGCGTGCCGTCGACCGTAAACGTTTCGCCGTCGCGCACCGAATTCAACGAGTTCGGCGCCGTGCTGAGGATAAAGTCGGGACCCGAATTGAACTCGAACAGGTACGACGTGCCGTCCGAAGCAACGAGCGAAAACGAGGTCTCGTCGAGAATCGACAATCCCGGAACAGCAAAACCGAATCCGTCGACATTCGTCGCGGGCGGGAAGTTCAGAGCGTCAAAAATGTTTGCTGTCGGCGGGACGGCGTCGAAGAACGTATCGAGAATGCCGCGTTCGACAATATCGGTGGCCGCGCCATTGAGCAGCGTGTCCGGAGGGCCTGTGCCGCGATCCATCGCCGTGGCGCTGAAGGCCTGGCCATTGTTCGGATTGAACTGGTAGAGAATGTTCTCTTCGAACTCGTCGTCGATCGACGGAGAGCGTACACCGCGATCGCCCACGGCAAAGCCGCGCCAAGCATTGTTCACAATGCCATACGAGAGCGCGTTGAACTGAATGCCGGCGCCCACGCGATTGTTGTTGCCGATGTCGTTCGCGAGAATCGACATGCCGGCGTTCTGCGGGTCTTCTTCATAAGTGTCGATGCCGTCGTCGCCCAGGTTCGTGGCGGCGGCCGTACCCGTATTGATCAACAGGTAGTTGCCCGACTCGGCATCGCTGGGGCCGTTGTTGTCTTCCAGGTCGAGCGTGAAGGCATGCAGGTTGCCGTTGTGGCGGATCGCGATATCGCCCACGTCGCGGCCGAACACGCCAACGGTCGTTTCGTGATACCCGCTAAACGGATCGACCGTGCTGATGCGAGTCTCTTCCTGGCCCGAATCTTCGGCTACAAACAAGATCACGTCCGACAAATTGAGCGGGACAACGCTCTCCTCGTCAAACAAGATGTCGATCTGCGGCACTTCGGCCGTGGTGAAGTAGTCGGGTGTGAAGTGATTTTCCGAAATGCGTCCGATCGACGTCAGCGGTTCGGTGCGCAGCAGCGAATTGGTTAAGATTTCGCTGGGAATCGTTCGCACCGAGTGCACGGCGACGTAGTAGTCGCCCTCTTTCAACTCCACGGGGCCGATGATCGGATCGAGCGCGCCGACACTGCCCGCGCCAAAGTCGTCGAGGCCGGCCCCGCTGAGCGGTTCCGGCTGATCTTCCGGCAATTGCGAGTTGTCGCTTGTGTACATCAGGCGACCGGCCGAGTCGAAGATCGAAATCCGCGCGTCGGCTCGGGCCAGGCCGTCGGAATAGTCGAGATCGAAGACAAAACTTTCAAACTCCGGCAACGGCACGCCCGGCGGGAATTGCGTGGCTTCGATCGCGACTTCAAAACGATACCAGTCGATGTCGTTGATTGTGCCCAGGTAACCCGAAACGGAAACCGCGTCGCGGTCGCTCGAAAGCACGTTGCCAATGTTCTGCGCTGTTCCCAACGTGTTGTTGGCGCCCGAGGCAAGCGGCCCTTCGACTTCGGCGATTTCGCCGACCAACGGCGAGTGAACCGGCAGGCCGATCAACTCGATGGCGTTCGTGGCGTAGCGAATGTCGGAACGGCGAATGCTCGAACCCGGTTGTTCGTCGGTATCGCGCAGACGGATCTGCAATTGATACGTGCCTTCGGTCTTGCCGGCCGCGCTGCGAACGCGCAGGTGATAGGTGTTCGTGCCGGCGGGCTCTGGGAGGATGATTCGCATGCCGGCATCGAGCGGATTCATGCCGTAGTAGTCGCGCGGAACGAATTCGCTAGCAACCAACGGTCTCGCCAGATCGCCGATCAAGCTGTCTGCGCCGAATGCCTCGGGGTCGTCTTCGATGAACGAATTGTCGCTGCTGGCGATCACATTGCCCTGCCCGTCGATCAGATCGATCGCCGTATCGAGCGCATGGCCCGTACGATCGATGTCGAACCAAACCTCGGTTCCCGCTGTCGCGATGAACGAGTAAACGTCTTCATCGTGCGGGTTGTTGATCGAGCCATGGATCTCGAAACCGAGCCGAAGGTTGTCGTCGCTCGCATTCTCTCGTTCCGCCAATGTGCCGAGCAACTGCGAGGTGTCGGCCGTCGAGTTGAAGTCGAAGTCGTCGCCTTCGGATGGTTCCTGTTCCACGACGATCTGCACGTTGCGATCGTGGCTGTATTCGCCCAAGCGGATGCTGCGCCAATCACCCGGTGAGGGCGAAGTTGCGGAACCATCGCCGTTGGTATCAACTTGCAGCGAACCGTCGGGACGCAGGCCCGCGCCGACCGAGTCGTCGGCCAGCGAGGTAAGTACGACCGGGAAACCGGGTTGGCCGACGATGTGAATCGCGCCGCCGATGCGATCGGCGATTTCGAGGGGGTTGCCGTTGGCCGAAAAACCGGCGTCGCCGCCGAGTAGTTTGACCACGAGGCTCTCCGACGCATCGCTTTCGAGCCGCAGGCCGCCGTACGTGTGAAAGTCGGCGACATTGATGGCGTTGATGACAACATGCGTGATATCCGTGTCGTCCCACACGCTTTCCGTTGTCAACGTGCCGCCGCGAACAAGTAAGCCGTTCACATTGCCGTCGAGCATATTATCACGGATGAGCGGCCCTTGGTTGTCCATCGCCTCGGTATAGAAGTCGATGGCGCCGGTCGTACGGCCCCAGTCGGTAACGGCATCCTTGTTGAGCGAGTTGACGTTGATATTGATCGCCGGCGCGAGGCCATAGGTCGAGTTCGGGTCGACGGTGTCGCGAATAAAGTTGTTGACGAGAATCGGCTGCGCCCCGCGGATGAATATGGCCGCCGAGGCGTTGCTGCCGCGACCGAGCCGCTCCACGGTGGCTTGTCCACCGAAGCCCGACGCATTGTGTTCGAACATGCTGTTGGCCACGCGGGCGTCGGCCTGATGGATCTCGAGCACGTTAAAACCGGCGAACGTGCCTTCGATCGCCGAAACGCCGCCGCCGTAAGCTAGCACGGCATGGTCGAGACTAATCGAACTTTCGTGTCCGGCGAAGATGCCCGACCAATCGCCGGGTTCGGGGGCGATGGAACTGTCGCCGCCGCGCGTGTCGAACGTGCCGCCAGCGCCGTAGCGTCCATCGGAAAGCGAAGTGAAGACCACCTGGTAGCTATCCGAGCCTTCGGCGATCAATTGCGAGTCGATCCCCTGCTGGATGCGAGCGGCGTCGATCTTCACAACAATGCCGCCGTCGACGCGGAGTCGCGAATCCATGCGCGCTGTAAGGCCGGCCGCACCGGAGACTTCGAGCAGCTCGCCGAGCGAAGACCCATCGTCGATGAACGTGGTTGCCGTCGCGCCAAGCTCGGCGACCAGTGTGTAATCGCCGCCGCCGAAGGATTCGCTACGATACAGCCGCCGCCCGACAAAGTCGCTGGTGGGAAGCGGCAGGCCGCTCAAGCGGATCGTGGCGTTGCCCGGCGCGCCAGGAATGGCGACCGTACTTGTGGGAACCGAAGGGAGCGACTCTTCGCCATTGGCGTTCACGAGCGTCATCACGTAGTTGTATGCGCCGGGAACCAACGACCCGCCGGGACGCGGCAGCAATTCCACAGCCGCCAGGTTGGCGACCGCCGATGCGGGCAAAATGCGGCTGCCCGGCTGCCCGAGCAGTTCGAGGTTTTCCTGCAGCACATGCGTGATATCAAAGTCGTCAAAACGTCCGGGAACCGTGAGTTTTTCCAGCACATTGCCGGCGGGAGTGCGGATACGGATGAAAAGGCCGTTGATGGAGTTGTCGACGATTGTGTTGCCGTAAATATCGGGACCGATGCGGGAATAATCGGTCGTGAACGGCGCACCCTGCTGCGACTTCGGATCGTGGAAATTTGATTCGAGGAAGCTGTCCGGGTTGGCCGAGATAGCGCCGATATCGCTCTGCGTGATCGAGTTGAACGTGAGCGTCGGACGCGCGTCGGTCATTTGCAGCGGCGCAATGTTTTGCGGCACCGAATTGACAAAGACGGAGCCTCCGCCGTAACGCAGATCGGCCTGGTTGACGTAGTTGAGGAAGATGCCCTCGGCTTCGTAGTCGAACCGGCTTGGATCGGCCTGATCGACGTCGTTGCGGAAGACAATGCCGCCCCAGTCGCCGCTCGTAGGCGTTTGGGCGATCGACACGTTCGTGTCCGTGCCGATATCTTCGTCGTCGTACGAGGTGAAGTAAACGCTGCCGGCAATCAGTTTGCCGGTTTCATCGCGCACCAACTCGCCGTTGGAGTCGATCAACCGCGGCACGCCGAGCACCTGCAGGGCCGAAGCGCTGCGGTCGATATTGGCTGCGGAGCTGCCAACGGCGATGCGCGACTCAGCCATTTTGAAGACCGCGCCGGCGTCGATCATCAACGTGACACCTTGCGGCACTTCGATCGCCGCGCCGTCGGCCAGGGGCCGGTTGATGGCGTCGAAGCCGACTTGATACGGTTGAATGTTCGTCAGATCGAACTCGCCATCGGCATTGAGCACGCCACCGTTGCCCACGACACGCACCGCATCGCCCGGTGTGCCGTTGGGGCCGGGTTGCGCGGCCGCCAGGGCGGCCGGAATGTTAGTATAGGGACGGGCCAGTGAACCGTTCGAGGCTCCGCCAATCGTCGGGTTATACGATTTGTCGACAATGATCGTGCTGGCGGCGTCGACCGCGCGGAACCAGAAGTCGTGCACGCCGCCGGGAACACCGTCGAGATCGCCATCGAAGGCGACACCGGTCGAATCGACAAGGCGATCGGTAACGTTGGGGCGGAAATTAAGCCGCAGATCGTATTTGCCCTCGGTCTTGCCGCCAAATCCGCTGTCTTCGATCTCGGGGTTGAATTGATCGTTCCCCTTCGCCGTGACCGCGATGAAATAGACGCCCGGGGTCAATTCCATTTCGAGATACGAATCGTCGCTGTAGTAATCATCGTTGCGGGCGATCACTTCGCGGCCGAGCGCGCGGTTGTCGCGGTAGAGCGTCAGCGTTGTGTCGAGCATGCTCGATTCGAGCTGCCGCTCGGCGAATGTTTCAGCTGTGAACAGTCCTGTTTCTTCAATTTCGAAACGGAACAGGTCGATGTCCTTGCCTTCAGGACGATAAAGATTTTGCAGGTGAACGATATCGTTGTCGCCCGGGAAGACGAGTTCCGCGACACCGAGATAGCCGTTGGTCGGCAAGGTCACAAATTCGCTGGTGTTGCCGGCCAGGACGCTGGCGATTGTCGTGTCGGTGTAAATGCTGCGCAAGTCTTCGATGTTGACCGACTGCGCCTGAGCCGTGCCGGCGGCGCTGGTGGTAACACTCGAGCTGACCAGGTGATTGGCGCCGAGCACGACGCGCTCGATGCCGAAGTTGTTCATCATTGCGCCGAGTTCAAGGCCTTCGGGCTCACCCTCGAGCGGCGCGAATGGCGGCGTGTAAACATCTGCTGCGTTCAAGTCGACCGTGTAGCCCATATCGCTCAGAGCGCCGGCCGTGATTCGGCTCAACGGATTGGCGCGGCCCGAGTTCAGGAATCCGGTCATCAGTTCGTTGTCGAACACCGACTCGCGCCAGTGGCCGTCGCGCGTGCCCGGTCCGCCGAAGTTCTCGACCGGCACCGACGTGCTCGTGATGCCGAAGATCGAATTGTATTCCGTCACGGCGCCCGTGCCGATGTATTGCGGATCGGGCCCGCCGGCCCCGGTGATCAGGCCGAAGGTTTGCCACAACGTGCCAATGCCGAGCACATGGCCCATTTCGTGCAAAATGACGTCGACCAACTGCCCCGAAGCTTCGAGCACGGCCAGGTCGGCTGAGTCGAATTGCATGATCCCGCGCGCGGGAAGATTCGACCCCGGGCGCAGGAAGGTTGGTCCCGCCTGGCCGAGCGTGCCGCCGGGGCCGTCGATCGAAGGGGCGTTGGCGTCGATCAATACGTCGTCGACGAGCCCGACACCGGGAACGTTGATATCGGGAATGTCGGCCGTAATGATCTGCGCCCAACGGTTGGCCGCATTTTGGAATGCCGCCTGCTGGCTCGGGGTCAGGCTGTTGTCGGTAAAGTTGACGTCGATCTGGAAGTCGCCCACCGGGTTCGGGTTGGGCGTGGGCGTGGGGGGCGTTGGCGGTGTTGGCGCGGTAGGTGGCGCGGGAATGTTTACCTGGCTGCCCAGATCGCCCATGATCGTCAGCGGCGTGGTGTCGTAGGTATGACCCAGGCCGAGCAAGTGGCCGATTTCGTGCATGGCCGTAATGAACCAGTCGTTGCCGAAATCGTCTGTCCAGTTTTCGGCGTTGTCCATCACGGCAGTTGGAACAATGCCAAGCACCGGATCGCAGACCGTGCCGGCCAAGCCGATCACGCCGCCCGGGCCCACATCGTCGGTTACCGGCAGGCAAAATACGGGATCGACAATCGCGCGCAGGTCGCCCGTGGCGATGGTAAAGATCGGCACACCGGAAGCGACGAGCGAGGGGAGCGTTTCCTCGTCGGCCTCGAAGAAGTTGACACCGGCCGACTGGCTCCAAATCTCGAA
>JAGQOS010000049.1 GCA_020427265.1 Planctomycetales bacterium | reverse complement strand
GCTCTATGTCTCGCAGATGAAAGACAAGCGGAGCTGGGTCAAGCGAACAGCAACGCGCGGGCTCGATCTGCCGGCCGTCTGGGCGCTGGCGCGCATTGCCGACGAAACGCTGATCTCCGAAGCCGAGCGCATCGCCGAGTTCCGCGCGCGGCAGGCCGAGCAGGTGGACGAAGAACCCGACGTGATCGATGTGATCGACGAAGCGCCGCGCAATGAGTTCGTCGTTGGCATCGGCTCAGAAGGGTGTGTGTTCGGTACACTCGAACTGCAGATCAAAGAGTGCTTTATTCCCAACTTCATTAACGGCTATCGCCTGCAAGAGATCAGCAAATTCGCCCGCCAGGCCGCCGAGTTTGTCAATCTTTATTCCAAGCATCGCGGCACGAATCGCTATGCCGCGCTCGTGGAGCAATTGCGATTGCTGCGGCTGGTTCCCGAAGTCCGCGCGCGCGGCATCAAGATTCCCGTGCCGATTGGTCTGATCAAGTGGTTGGAACAAACGCCGCAGGCCTCGAATCGCGCCTTGGAAGAAGCGGCCGCCGCAACTTCCGACCCGGATCTCGAATTGGCGCTCAAATGGTCGAAAGCCGTGAACAAGACAATCTCGCAGGTCGATCACGGTGTGCCGCCGTATCCCTACGCACGCGAAACGCTCAAAAAGTTGGCCGGCTTTGCCGACGTGCTCGTCGTTTCCAATATGCCGAACAAGTTACTCACGAAGGAATGGCAGCAGCACGAACTTGCCGGGTATGTGAAAGCGATTTGTGGTCGCGAGGCGGGCAGCAAGGCCCAGTCGATGGGCGTGGCCGAAAACTTCCCGGAACATCACGCCCTGATGGTAGGCGATTCGTACTACGATTTGGCCGCGGCCCGCACGGCGAACTGCCTGTTCTTCCCCATCAACCCGGGCGCCGAAGAGGCGAGTTGGCGCCGACTTTACGAAGAAGGGGTCGATCGGTTCTTGACCGAAACGTTTGCCGGTCCGTATCAGGACGAATTACTGGTGGAATTCGAGCGGCATTTGCCCGCGCATCCCGCCTGGTTGCCGCAAGCGGAAGCGGCCGATATTTGACTTTCCCCGAGCGAATTCGTATACGTAAGATAGAGGTTCAGTTCGGCCTGCCGCTACGCCACCATTGTTGGTCTGCGGATTAAGGAATACTCTCATGGCTCGCCATCTTGGTTTGCTTGCAATCGCCTGCTCGTTGTTGGTTTTCAATTCTGGCTGCCAGCAGGAGTCGGCCCAAGGCATTACGGGCGATGCGTGGGAGTATTATGCTCACGGTGATCCCATCGTGACGCTCAATCGTTGGGCCCGAGTTGGCATGGATGACAACGACCAGATCTATTACGTCGACTTCCACGCCGAAGACAAGGTCGTAGACGAAAACCTCTTCATTGTTCGCGATCTTAAGCACCTGAAGTCGCTCGACTTGGGCGGAACCAAGGTGACCGACTTCGGCATGAAGAACTTGCGCGGGCTCAAGCAACTCGAAGTGCTCCACCTGCCCGATGGAATTACCGACATCGGTTTGCAGGATTTGCGGCCGTTGGCTGGCGAAAAAATGCGCGAGATCTTTATCAGCCCCGAGTCGGGTGTCACTTCCGACGGCGTCGACCAGCTCAAGGTCTGGTTTCCCAAAGCGAAGATTTACTACCGCGACATCTTCCGCCTGTAAGCAGGCTTCGGGTTTCTACCTACGGCAGCGGGGCTCTTGCACTGCTGCACTGCTGCACTGCGTGGGGCAGCTCGGTTTCGCATCGAGATCGGTTCGTGCGACGCGCGGGCTGCGGCTCAGGCGGTCATTACCCCAGTGTGGCGTTGTCCTGTCAACGCGTTCGAAACGGTTCCTCGTGAAAGTCGCCGCGTCGGCTTCCGAGATCGGCGTTCATCAGCCGGCGCCGACTGGCGATTGCGTGCAACGTTGGGGCGTCGCTTCAGAGGCGAATGCTTCAGGCAAAGCTGCTGTCTTGTTCCATCCGCTCGCGACGGCCCTTGAAGATGGCGAGATAGGCCGTGATCGAAACACCGGCCACCGAACCGATGGCGCACCAGAGCACGTCCATGATGTCGGAAACATGCGGTGGTAAATAGACCTGGAGCATCTCGATCGTGAAAGCGACACCCACGGAAAACACGACGGCCATCGACAGCAAGATGGCGCGGATCGGCGTGGGAATCGTGGGGCCCACGGCCGTCATCGCCAGCAAAGCGCCCAGGGGAGCGAACATGAGCGCCTTACGCACGATGTGCAGGACCGCTTCAAACTCGGTGGCGAAACGCCCCGAATCGATCACCAATTGATAAAACGCCTGGTAACGCGCTGTGATTAGCGTTTCGTCGGTAATCGGGCGGAACGGCGCACAAGAGAAGATGTACAGGAAGGTCGCGTACACGCCCGACGCAATGAGATACGGGCCAATGCGGGCCATGAATGGCTGCGTTTCATCGGGATAACGCGAGCGCCGGGTCGAACCCAGGAAGATGTACATGATCGACCAACCCACGCCAATGCCGAGCAATCCGCTGAAAAAGTCGGAGACAACCGACATGCGATGCACGACAAACATTTGCAGGGTTTCCATCGGAATGACGATCAGCGCGCCGATCACCAGGCACGCTCCGAGCGAACGCAAGCGATCGCGCTGATTCAAGAACCCCGACGCCAACAGCATGCCTACGGGTACATAAGTAACGACGGCCAACAGCAGCTTGGGTTGCCACTCCGGCTCGGAGAAGGGAATGAAAAACAGCAATCCATCCCGAAATTTTCTGGCCAGATCCGCTCCGCGGAGCGTGATTTCGAGTGGCCAGATCGTGTAGACCAGGAAACCGAGCAAATAGAATGTCAGCGCCCAGGTGATCAAGCCCATGGGCTTGAGATCAATCGTTTTCGATCGGATCCAATCGGTAAAACGCTGACCAGCAACTAGCCAGCCCAACGATCCCAACCCGATGCCGATACTTTGCGCAATGACATCCCACCGCGCGACGACGCGCCAGTCGACCCATTGCTGGCCCCATTCAATGAGAATACGAACCGCGGTAAACGCCAGCACACCGACAACGATCGTCGCTACTTTACCGAGCCTGCGATCGCTATCGACTAAGAACACGCCCATCCACAGATAGGCCACCGGCATGGCGAAAAGAATGTTGCTGATGAAATCGGACGTATTTTCGGGAACATAAATAGCGCCGCCGGCCACGGAAACTTGCCAGGCGTGTTTCTCTTCATGACCGCGAATCAATTCGAGAGCCGGGCGCGTGTCGTGCGGCCTGGCGTAGTCGTTGATCAGCGCCTGCGATTTATCGCGGTATCTGAGCGGGAAGAACGAACTAGCGACGGCAACGGCCGTGATGTAGAACGCAAAGAGCAGGTAATGGCTCGGTTGCGGCAGGCTCGTATCGTATTGAATTGTCGAGCGGTAGCGGACTCTACGATTGCGAAAAAAGAAGAAGATCCCGGTCAGGATCGCAATCGTTAGAATCCCCATCGCGACTAGGGGAAGTAATAGCCCCATCGGCAGTTCTCACAGAAGCTCGTCGAGCGCGCATACCAACACTTCCAAAGTACCTAGAATCGCCTGGAGATGCAATTCCTCGCGGCTTTTAGCCGATTTTTAGGCTCCAAAAGACCGCGGCCAGCCAGAGAAATCCACACACTTGAAGCGTGCGCGAACGATAGGCCATTTCGACGGGTGACGCCCCAACTCCCTCTAAATGAGCCAGTCGCAGATAATGCAGGATGCCATAGGCCACGAACGGGAACGAGGCAAACTGTCGACCTGGCACCAGAAAATCGGATTCTACGAGGTAAAGCCCATAGGCGAGCAGCGTGATTGCCGCACAAATGGTGATGGACTGGTCGAGGAACGGTAGGCTATACCCCTTCAGACTGGGGCGATGTGTTTCATCGAGCCCGGCGACCAGATCGCCACGACGCTTACAGAACGCCAGGAACAGCGCGATCGACGAGGTACAGAGCAGCAGCCACGAGGAGGGCACTGCCAACAAGAGAAAGCATCCCAGCAGCACGCGCAGTACGAATCCCGAGGCCAGTACAAAGACATCGAGCAACGCCACATGCTTGGCCCAAAGGCAGTAAAGAATGTTCGTGGCTAAGTAGACCAGCGCCACGGCCGTTGCTTGCGGAACCCTTGTCATCAGACACAGTCCAATGCCCACGGCGAGCAAGGCGATGCTCATGGCGATTGCCTGCGAATGCGACACGCGGCCGCTGGCGATCGGGCGCCGGCATTTTGTTGGGTGCGCGCGATCCGCTTCGGCGTCGAGCAGGTCGTTGAGCACGTAGACCGCTGAATTGATTAGCGAGAAGCCAAGCAGCCCCAGCAGAAGCGTCGACACGTCGAGCCGAGCGCCATCGGCGATCGCAAACGGGATCGGCAGCAGCACGAAGACGTTCTTGATCCAGTGCCAAGGTCGAGCTAGTCGAAGCAAATCAAACATACGCGTCAGAAGTTAATGCGTCGCATCAGGAAACGGGGCAAAGCGCGAATCACGGCCATGACGAGCGCCCAGATGGGTGGAGCGTAGACCACAGGTTTTCCTCGGGCAATGGCTTTCAGAACCGTCCGCGCAACCGCGTCGGGCTCGCCGGCGAAGGGGGGCGGTTTCAACCCGGCCGTCATGCCCGTTTTCACAAACCCGGGTTTCACGCAAACCGTGCGTAGGCCACGGCTGCGGAACTTGTGGTCGAGACCTTCGAGATAGGCGGATAAGCCAGCCTTGGCCGCGCCATAGAGGATGACCGGCTTGCGGCCGCGGTCGCCGGCGACACTGCTGAACACGCACAACGTTCCGCCGCCCCGAGCCAGGAGCCGGGTGCGGGCTTCTTCGCAGAACACAACCGTATTCGCAAAGTCGACCGTCAGCAGTTCGCGGGTCAGCTCGCGGTCGGCCTCTAGCTCGTCTTGTGTGGCGAAGATTCCCGCCGTGACAACGACGAGATCGAAACCATCGAGTCGTTCTTGCGCCTCGTCGAGCGCGGCGGCAAATGTTTCCGGTTGCGTCAAGTCGCAGCCGATCGTGTGCACTTCGCCGCTAGCGCCACGAACTTCGAGATCGCGCGCCGAACGTGCGAGTTCTTCCGGGTCGCGGCCCAGGATGACGATTTGATCGCCGCGCAGGGCGAGTTCTCGAGCCAGGCTCCGGCCCATGCCGCGTGTTGCGCCCAGAATGACCGCCCTCATGCGTCGTCTCCCAACAAACGCACCGATTGGGCGCTACGAATTTTTCCGTGCGGGTCCCATTGGCGGCGAACGCGATTGAACTCATCCAGGCGATCGTCCATGGCCAGGTAATGTTCGCGACGTGTGAACGTGTCTTTGGCCAGGTAGATACGGCCACGTTCGCGAATCACCAGTTCGTTGAGCCGGTCGACTAGCTGTTGTGTCTTTGCGCCGCGGACGGGTATATCGAGCGCGATCGACGTGCCGCGTTGAGGAAAGGACAGCAAGCCCTGGCCTTGCTCGCCGCAGTCCTTGATCACGCACAGGAACGAACTGCCGCCGAGCTGTGTAAGTAGTTCCATGAAACGCCGCACACCTTGCCCGCCGGCGTGTTCGGGAATCACGCATTGGTACTGAGTGAATCCCTGGGGCCCATACATCAAGTTCCAGTTTTCGATGGCGTCGAGCGGATAGAAAAAGGTTTGCGGGTGCTCGATTCCCCGTCGCCGTCGCGCCATGTGCTTCCGGTAATAGAGGGCGTTGAACGCGCGAATCGAAGGGCGCGAAAGCACCCAAGAGGGCAACTCGAACGGCACGCTAGGCCCGGAGCGCGGTCGGGGTGCAGCCTGTGGCGCTTCGTCGGTCTTGGCCCAGCGACCTTTGATCAGAATACCGCGTCCCAGGTGCTTTCCCTGAGTCAGGCAGTCGATCCAGCCAACCGTGAAAGGCCATTGGTCGGCCGCTTCGCGCAGGCCGGCAATGAACGCGTCGAGATTCTCGATGCGTTCGCTCTCCTGCCAAATCCACGGCGTGGGAATGCGCTGCAGGCGGAAGGCCACTTCCAGAATATGCCCGGTCAGGCCCATGCCTCCCAGCGTTGCTCGGAACAACTCCGGCTCGGAATCGCGACTGCACTCGACGATACGGCCATCGGCGACTCGGAGCCAAAGGCGCTCGACATGTTCGCCAAAACAGCCAGCCACATGATGGTTCTTGCCATGCACATCGGCCGCGACCATGCCGCCGAGCGTTACAAATTGCGTTCCCGGTGTTACGGGCGTGAACCAGCAACGCGGCAGGAAGACGCGATTCAAATCCGCCAGCGACAGCCCCGCTTCGGCATGCAGCCGGCCCGTGGCTTCGTCGAAGGACAAAATGCGATCGGCGTAGTTCGACGCTGCAACAGCCGCGGCGCCCGGGGCAGGAAGGGACGAGTCGCCGTAAGAGCGTCCTAGCCCACGTGTCAGTGCGGCCTCGGTCGTAATGCGATCGAGCTGTTCCGAAACCAGGACGCGCGCTTCGACGATCGGATTGCGGCCCCAGCCAGATATCGTTGTCATCTTGGTTTCACGACTCATGAATGACAGTGCGAAAAGGCCAAGGCGTAGGGGCGCCGACAAATCAGGGGCATGCCCGTTGATGAAATATCCCCAGCTTTCATGCTAATGCCCATTTGCCATTGGGACAACGATTCGTCGCCGGCGCCGTTGTGTTTCTCCACGCACGCGCGGCGACACCCGGCAATTGGCGCGATTGTGCCGATTGTGCGGAGATACCGATTACGTGATCGCCGAGTAAAGAAACTGAACGACCCGCGCCGGCAAAGAGTAGAACGCCCAGAACGGCTTGTCGCCATGTACCTGATAGTGGCCGCAGGCCAGCGATACGAACGCTGCAGCCGCTAACAGGCCGCGCAGCGGGGCCGGCTTTTCGGTGCGCGAAAGAACCGCCAGGGCGACAAGCACGGCCGGCATCAGATACGCCGCTCCGCGATTGATGTCGGTGATGAGAATGGCGACGGTCATTAGCACGAGAATTGATCCGGCGTACATCAACAGCGGTAACCAGGCATTCGATCGCCACAGCGCGATCAGGGCGACGAGCACCAAGAGCCAGCCTCCGTCGATTCCCGCCCACAGCCCAAAACGCAATGTCGCCCATTGGGCGAACAGCACGTCGAGTCCGGTGCCCGAATCGCTTGTATCCAGGCCATAGGCGCGGGTCATTGCCATGCGCGCCACGAAGTAGGCGGCCCACGACACGTAAACAGCCAGGGCAGGTGCGCAGAACAAGGCTCGTGGCGCGGGCTTGCCTTCGCGCACAGCTTGGTGAATGTGGAAGACAAGCACAAGCGACGAAGCGATGAAGCCTCGCTCATCGGTGAACGCGGCCAAAAAGAGCGTGGGCAGAATGATTGCTGGATGGCGGAAGCAAATCGCCACGGTCAACAGGCACAATGCAACGCCGTCGAAATACGGATGCGTGTAATTGAAACACGCCAGCCCCGGGTAGGTCGAGCCAACGGCGAGGCAGAAAAAGAGAGTCGCAGCGCCTTCGCCAGTGAACCGTCGCGCCAGCGCGGCAAGTAAGTAGAATTGCAGCAAGCCCAGCGCGTACTGAACGATGCACAATCCCACCGGCCCTAGGCCGAGATAATGTCCCAGCACAGGCATCGTAATGCGAAAGGTTAGTTTGGCCGAATGTTCGTCGTGCGGATATCGCTCCGCCATGTTCTGAAATGGCTGTTCGATTAACTCGATAATCGGTTCCCAGCCTTCGGTTTCCGGTGAGCGGTTGGCGAGGCGGCTGGGAAACGCCAGAAACAGGCAGACCGACAGTGAGAAGAGCGCTAGCTTGAGCGAGGCGAACCGCCCGCTCCCCAGGAAATCTCCGAGGCGAACGAAACGATCGTAAATCGAGCCCAGAAATTCAATCGCCATCGCGCGGTCGTGTATCCTTCTTGAAAGCGCGGTTAGATATCCAGATCCACCAGCGCCGCATCGACGGCGTCGATGTAACTCGCCTCTTCGCTTTGCGAGTCCGAGTCGTTGGCGGCGGAGTTGGAGGCTGCGACTCCGTCTTCCGACGCGCCCGTTTCACCCGGCACGTAGAATACCGTCGCTTCCGGCCCTGTGTCAGCAGCAGTTGAAACCGATTCGGTATTGCCGCTGCTCGTGGCGCTCTCGCTGTTCGACGCGTCGGTCGCTTCAACCGCCACGGCGGCAAACAAGGCGGGACCATGCGAGATAAACGGAGTCTCGGTTGGCTGGGGAGGCGCGGGGGAGACGTTCGGTGATGCCGCGGGAATCCCATCCGGGTATTCAATCACGGTTCCCGGTCCTCGGCGTTTGAGGAAGTTGGGTGTGAGCAGCGCCAAATCACTGAAATTGACTGAGCCGTCCTGATTGAAGTCCGACTTGGCCGCCTCCGGCACGTCGCCCACTTGGCGCAAGAAGGCGGCTGTGAAGATGGCCAGATCGTCGAAGCCGATGCCGTTGTTGTCACTCAAATCGAACAGCACCGGGTAGAGGTTGGTTGACGGCGTGTCGGCCACTTGCAAGGCGGCCATCTCCGCCGTATCGGCCATAATGCTCGACGCCGCCGCGTTGATCGACAGCCATTCGAAGTCGACCGGCGTGACCGGCGACTGCTGCGCCAAATTGATCGGCACGCCGGCATCGTTCTCGCCCGGTGCAAGCCGCAGACGAGCCAACAGCACATGTTGATCCGCGCCGAGTTGTGTAGCGTTTGCCGGTTCCACGGTAAAACTGGCTTGGCCCAAGGAATCGTTCACGCTTTGGGCCGTTAGCGAAGTTCCCGGTCCCGCTGTAATTTCCGCAACTGTATAGAAGTTCGATTCGTAGTCGAGCTGCACGGTTGCCACGCCGATGCCGGCATCGGACTGTCCCGGCAGGCTGCCCCACACTTCGATCCACAGCGACGCCCACTCGTCGACCCACGATTCGCTACCAGGCAGCGTGGCCCGGTGGCCGTGAGCATCCATGTCGGCAGTCGAACTGGGCGACTTGCGAATCGCCAGCGCGAGTTCGGCTTGCAGGTTGGGGAGCTGTGTACTGACGAGTGCGACGCCGTTCAATGCATCGGGCAGCAGCGCCAAGTTGCCGTGAATGGTCGGCTGCGTTCCGCCGGTAGGTGCATGAAAAGAGTAAAGCTGCGTGATGTTCGCCGGATCGGAGACATCGAGGTAGAGAAAATCCTCGCCGTTCGTCGAGGCGACCACCAGATCGCCCAGCACATCGATTTGGAATAAGCCGTCGGCCACTTCGAAGCGTCCCACTTCGGTCGGACTGGCCGGCTGGGCGATGCTATAGATCACCAGCCCGATTCCTTCATCCGCCACATATAGGAAGTTTCCTTGTCCGGCAATTCCGAACGGCATTGCCAGCGACTCGTCGACATCCACGATCGAAAGCGAACTCGGGCTGGTTGCATTGATCGTCACCAGATTGCCGGTACGCAAGTCGGTCACGTAGAGAAACGAGCCGATCTTTACCAGGTCGACGGGACCGTCGAAGGTCGTGCCGTTCGATTCCACGCGGTCGAGCAATTGCAGGTTGTTGGGATTGGCAATGTTGATACTGGCGACGCCACCTGTAAAGTCGGCCAGGTAGAGTGTGTTGCCGTCGATCACGTGCGATGCTGAAATGCCCTGAGATGCGAACGAGTCGAGCTGCTGGATGTTGTTGAGATTGCCCACATCGAGCGCCACGAGCCCACCGTCGGTCGCCGTGACATAGGCCACACTGCCGATGACGACGACATCGCGATACGACTCGCCCGCGCCAGCCGCAAACGAGCCTCGCTTGACCGGGTTTGCGGGATTGGCGATATCGTAAACTTCCAGGCCTGCCGTGCCAGCGGCTACATACACGAGGTTCCCGCTGGCGAAGGTCGCCAGGGCGGCCGAGGTGGAAGCGGTTGCCAAACGTCCGAATGCTTCGGGATCGCCGGGATTGTTGACCAGGATTTGTAATTTCTGCGTCGGCGCAACGGGCCAGAATCCACTATAGCCAGCTTCGCGAGGTTCCACGGTCAACTCAAGAATTCCCGAGTAATCAACATCGCTGGCCAACGTGATCTGATGCGTGGCGTTGTCGATCGTGATCGATCGGGGCAACGTGTTCTCAGGATTCTGTGTCAACACGTGCAGATCGACGCCAATCCCGGTATCGTCGGAAGTCGCCGGAAACGCCACCTGGCCGCCGGGCTGAAGGATGAACGTTTGATTCGTAACCGACGGACGGCTGCCAAAGAACGCCTGATCGCGCAGTTGGATCGTTTGCTGTGTTTCGCGCCCCGTGGCGTCGCGCAGCGTGACGGTGAGTGTGGCCTGTCCATCCCAGTTCGAGCCGGCTGTGATCGTGATCGTGCCATCCTGCGGGCTGTCCACAATCTCGACACTGGCCAGGATCGGCGGATCGACGACCTGACCGTTTGAATCGGGAACGATCGTGCTATGCAAGATGTCCTTATAGACGTCGCCGTATCCGGAAACCACTTGGCCGAAGATCATGTGGGCGCCGTCGAGATGCTTCGTCGGTCGATCGGTAATGAAGAACTGGCTGTCGTTCGTATTGGGGCCGGCGTTGGCTGCCGCCAGCACGCCTGGGCCGTTGAACGCCAGGTCGCCTTGAATGTTGAACTGATCCGCGTAGTCCCCCAACGGACTGCCGCCGGTGCCGTTGCCGTTTTGAGCATCGCCCGTTTGAATCATGAAGTTGGGAATAATGCGATGCACGAGCACGTCGGTCCAGAACGGATCAGCGCCGGGAACGATCTCGCCTTGGCTGTTGTAGCCGTTGCTCGCCAGGTTGACAAAACGTTCGGCGGCCAGCCCGCCCCGCGTTTCGAAGAGTTGCACGAGCACAAAACCGATGGGCGAACCGTCGGGGTCCTCGAAATTCAACCTGGCGAATCGGTTTCCTTGCGGAACGAACACATCGATGTTCGGGTCGTTCGAAACGGCCGTAATTGTGATCGCGTCGCCATCGTCGTCGCCGCCGTCCACGCCAATCGTCAATCCCGTGCCGTCGGTCGGCAGGATCTGATTCTCGATCGGTGTGGCGAAGAAAGGCGATGCGGCCAACATTTCGCGCGCTTCCAACGCCTCGATGCCGGCCGAAAAGGCTGGGCGCGTTGCTCGACGTTTGCGTCGCGACACGGAATTCACGAACTTTGCGAGATTCATAAGCGGATTTGGTCTGAGTACATCGTTGCCGGAGCGCGGCAGAATAGCGCGACGAGTCCAGCATGGGTTCCACGATCGTTACGGTCGAAGATTCCCTCTCAGACCTTCTTACGGCAAATGGCAGTTCTCCGGAGCGGCCGACCGCCGAGCCGAGACTTGGCTGCGGCAAAATCGCCGCCTCGCCCGGCAACGGACTAGGACCGCTTCGGCTAACCTCCATTGTAACTGACGCCCCCGTTTTTTTGGCGCTTTTTGCACCAATTCAAGCGGTTCGCCGCCCTGCCGTGGCGATTTGTCAATCTATAACGGTTCTCGCCAAACTTCTGAACTTGCCGCCTGTTGGGGGTCGATAGCCATGATTATCCGTACAATCCCCACCCTCCCAGGCCCGTGCTGGGTCGAGTCTTGCAAGGAACGAACCATGACCTGCTCTCTTCGAGTTTTCTGGAAAACCATCACCCACACGCTGCCGCTGCTCACGGCCGCAGCGGCGATCGCCGTCGCCTCGCCCGCCTGGGCGGTTGTCCCGGGTTCTGGTCAGAAGGTCATTCAGGTTGGCGATGACTTCGAGGATGTCGACTGGAAATATTCGTTCAATCTGCCCAAGAGCAGCAACAACATCGACAAGCAAACGCGATATCCGCTGGGCAAGTCGGCCAACGGCCGCTGGGTGGAAAGCTCGTTGCGCGGCCAGCCCGATGTGATCGAACGCGTTCCCACGCCCCCCTTCGGCCTGGCCGGGAGCGATGGCGCGCTGCTCATGCGCTCGATTCAAACCGGCATCCCCGGACGCTACACCAACGAACTCCAGCAAGACGACCTGTTATTGAACATTGCCGGTGGCATGGGCGGCACCACCTCGCCTGGGTTCAGCCCGAACTGCGTGGTGCGCGTTTTCTTGCCGCCATTCGAAGCTTGGGAAGACCGCACCGGAACGTCGTTCGCCATGCGCCTTGGCCTGCGGGCCTATGTCACGAAACAAGAGAAGTCGGGCGGGTTCTTCGGCGGTTCGCGCAGCTCGCGCACGCTCGAACCTTATTGGCCCGGCATGTTTATTCGCTTCAATTCATCGACCGATGGCAACATCGAGGAAGACTCGGCTCAGCTTATCATCCGCGCACGCGAAAATGGTTCCGATGTTTGGGGGCCGAAGATCACGCAGACCGGCTGGTGGACTATCGGCATGTCTGTCACGCCCGATGGTCGCGTGCATTACTACGCCAGCCCCGGTGTCGAAGACCTGACACAGGAAGACCACATCGCCTCGTTCTTCCCCTACGGCTATCGCTGCGAGGCGTTCAACAACTTCTTCTTCAACGTGGCTAACGGCGACAACGGCCGCGTGTGGTCGACGCCTTGGGTGATCGACGATCCCAGCTTCTACATCCTGCGCGGAGGCCGTCCGGTTGCCGGAACGTCGAGGTCGGTGCGATAGTTTCGAGCGGCTCGGGCGGGCGAATTAAGCTTCGACCGACCAACTCGATTCTATTGCCGCCCGCACAGGCGATGCTTCGCGCGGCGCGATCATTTCGCGCTGTGGCGCAGGCGCTGCAGATGTCCGCACGGTCGATGCCGGATCAATCCGCAAGCCTCGTTGCGACACGGTTTGCGGTTCGGGCCTGGGCCGCGTAGGTGTCGGAGTAGTGGGGGCGGCGAGCGAACGGCGCGGCGCGAGCTTCTGCAGCCATTGGCCCATGCTGCGCATTAACGCCGCAGGATTCGGACGGCAAACCTCCCATTTCCGCAGGCACGAACGCATCGAACCGAACGTGATGCGGGGCGAGGCGGCCACATACATCGGGCGGAATTCGGGACGAAACCGGCTCTTGTAGTGATAAATCCCGCGCATGTCGAAGAGCCAATTCCCATGACGCCACCAAAACGAGAGCCCACGGCGCACCAGGGCGCTATCGCCTTCGGTCGGCGTTTCGCAACGCAGGCAAGGAATCAGGCAGAGGGATACACCTTCGATGCCCTCGCGCTGCATTTGCCGCATGGCCGCCATCATCAGCGCCGGCATCACGCCGCGCGTTGCCTCGGCGCGGCGGCGATAGGTTTCAATCGCCCACTCCCGCCCGCCGGCGCACGGATTGCCAACGATAAAGGCTTCCACCCGACCCTCTCGACGCGCCACCCATAGCCGACGGCGCTTTAGATCGAGCGGATTGAAGCGGCTCACAAGCATGCCGAGCTCGCGGCCATGTTTCGTCGCGCGCAGATGCGATTGCGAAACGTCGTTCAGTTCATGGCTTGTGTGGTCGCGAAAATCGGGATCGTCGGCGTCGGGAACGATCTCGCAAATTTCCACGCCTTGGCGGCGACAAAAGTTTTCCTGCCGCCGGAGCCATTCAAATGCTTTTCCTTGCCAGGTTGTTGTCCGCAGATCGATTACGGGGTCTTCGCCCCATTTCGTTAGCTGAAAACCCTGGCGACGATAGAAGGCGACATCGCGCTCCGCCACATTGTAGAAGCTGACATGAAGCCGCTCGCGATGAGCAAAGGCCAGAAACTCGCGCAGCAACTCGTGACGATGTGCCGGCGCGGTGAGCAGTCCGCCTACCACATGGGCATAGGAACCATGCCGCGTGAAGCCAACACATCCGGGCTCGCCGGAGGCCAAGAAATACTCGCGACCCGACTCAACGACCAGGTAGGCATCGTACGAATTGCCGTAGTCGTAGGCGCACTGTTCGACCACAGCGGCCAACGGTGCCGGCATTTCCGCTAACGTCCGATAATGAGTCTGGAACATATTCGACATGCCGCGAAGTCGGTTCTAGGTGCATTCATCAGAGTTGATCGACTAGCGCTCGTCTGCGACTTCGTGCCGCATAGCGATTGTTGCACGAATCATCAGCTGGGGGTGCCTGTTCTTTGGGGTGTGCCTATTTTAACAAGGTCGAAGGCCGATGAAAGCCAGCGCGCTGTCCCCCGAAAGTCCGCAAAATTGCATCATGGGCAATTCTTGCCCAGAGCCGAGACAACGCCAGATATGGCCGATAAACGCAGGACGCACGCGAAAATTCAGCCGCATGCCGTCCCAATGACGACGCAAGCCGGACTCTCAGCGAGCCCGGCTTGCTAGACGAATCGGAGAAATCCAGGACATGCGACGGTGATCGCTATCCTTTGACCTCGATCCGCTTCGTCGGCGTGACCTCGGTCTTCGGTACGGTGACCTTCAGCACACCGCTGTCAAACGCAGCCTCGACATGCTCGGGATCGAGATTCGAGCCCAACGGAATGATCCGCCGGAACTCACCGTGGCTACGTTCGATGCGATGGTAGGTCTTCTCCTTCTCTTCCTTCTCCTCTTTGTGCTCGCCGCTAATCCACAGCGAACCGTCGCGGAGTTCGACACTCACCTCTTCGGGCTTCATGCCGGGAAGATCCACCGAAACTTCAAACGCCTTGTCGGTTTCGACCAGATCGGTCTTGGGGGCGAAAGCGCCTGTGGGAAGTGTTTCGGACCCATCGCCGAACATCTTCTCAAACAGACCTTCCATCTCCTCTTCGATGCGCGAAACTGGCCGAAACAGCCTCTCCCTCCAGGGAACCAAGGTGGTTTTCATAGCACACCTCCTGAAGAAACGTTACGCACAAGTTGCGAGTCGGGGCAAACGTTCACGCGACGCTTCAGCGAGCCGAACTCGCGGGTCCTTGTTCCGCTGTTTCTACGCAATAAACCGTGCATTGGTTCGATACTTTTTTCAGATGACGGTTCCCCGACCGAACTTGTGCAAGTGGGCGTTAACGCGCACTCGCCCAGGCGTTTGACTAGCAATGTCGGTCGCTATCGCGTCGCAATTTAAGCACTTACGTGTTGTGGCGGTAACGATTAGATTGATTGGCACGTTGATTGCTATACAGGAGCTGTTTAAAGAAGCGTCCGTTTCGGCAATCTGGCCGTAGTTCCAGCCTTCGGCGGCAGGCATTCAGTCCATAGGAGAAATCCCATGATTCAGGAAGCCCTCAATCATCAGTTCTTTGAGATGATGCGCCGCGAACATCGCGAGTTGACCGATGTCATTGGCACGCTGCGCGAACAGTTGCAGGAAAAAGTGCCGGCGGCCGAAGCCTTGCGGTTGTCGATCACAAAATTGGCCGACCTGGCGCTCGGACACTTCGAGCACGAAGAACACGGCGGCTATCTTTGCGAAGTAATCGAGCAGGCGCCCCGACTTTCTGAGCGGGCCGAGACGCTCAAAGCGCAACATGCAACCATGCGCGACGACTTGAGCCAGCTTGTCGAACTCGTCGACCAGGTTGCTGCCGGACAGATGTCCGTCAACAAGCTGCGCGAGAACCTGAACGCATTTCTTCGGTCGTTATTGGATCATGAATCGGCCGAGAATGAGCTTGTCCAGGAAGCCTACACCGACGACATCGGGTCGAAGGATTAGGGCTTCACGGTTTGACTCAATTCCCGAAAAGTGCGTGTTCTCTGCGCAATGCGAGGTTCCGCGCACCGAAAATGCTCGGCGGTCACGATGTAGCCTTCTTGTAGAGCAAGGCGGCAGTTACGACGCCGGTCCTTCCGGACCGGCGTCGGCAAGCAACCAGCCGATGACGAACACCGAAACGGCGGCGACGACCAGGTAAAAGAGCATTCGCACGCCGCGCGATTGCAATAGTCCGGTCGCTCGATCTTCAAAATGCGACTCGTGATGCGTGTGCTTGCCGCAAGCGGGACAGCGATCGACATACGCGGAAAACGCCTTGCCGCACGCGTGGCAGTGAATCATCTCTTCCGCCACGCGCTCATCGCGCAACAAGGCGCGCGTGGCGACAATGGCGTTGTCGTCGGCGGACACGTTGTCGGTAACATGCCAATTGCAATGCGGACAATGCGTCACTTCGATCGAAATCGGTTTTCCGCAACGCTCGCATTTGATGTTCGACATCATGAGTAGCACTCGTTCTGGCCGAGATTCCCAGGTTTCAGTTCGCTTCGTATCGGCAAATCGTCCGGTCTCGAATCATCGGACGCAATGCTTTACGGCAATTTCGATGCCACCCGAACATCCTGCGAGAAATCATTGGCAATCGACTGCAATTTCCGCATTCGAAGGCGGCTATCGCAAGCCTGAGCGACCGATTATTCTATCACCATACAACAAGTTGGTTTGCGAATAGCTCGAAACATGATTGACCTGAATGAACTAGCCGCCGAGTTGTGTGAGAATCTGATCGAAGACGCCGACGTACTGCGCGTCGCCGTCAGCCAACTCGCTTGTGGCGCTACGATCATCGATTGTGGTGTCGCCGCCTTGGGAGGCCTGGAGGCCGGACGCATGATGGCCGAGATCGCACTGGCCGGACTCGCCGAGGTTTCGTTCCTGCCGGCGAATTCCGAGGTTTGGCGCGGACCTTCGGTCCAGATTTCGACCGATCATCCCGTCGCGGCATGCATGGCCTCGCAATATGCCGGTTGGGAGGTTACCGGCGAAGAGTTCTTCGCCATGGGATCCGGGCCGATGCGTGCTGCGGCCGGGCGAGAGGAATTGTTTCAACGAATTGGGCATACGGAACAGGCATCGGTCGCCGTCGGTCTACTCGAATCGGCGCAATTGCCTCCCGAGGCCGTTGCGCTTCAGATTGCGGAAAAGTGCCAGATCAAGCCGGCCAACCTGCTGCTGCTCGTCGCGCCAACAAAGAGCCTCGCCGGCACGGTTCAGGTCGTCGCCCGGAGCGTGGAAACGGCGCTCCATAAGCTCGATGACCTGGGCTTCGATCTTTCCTGCGTCGACAGCGCCCTCGGTTGGGCGCCCTTGCCGCCGCCCGCCAAAAACGATCTGGCGGCGATCGGTCGCACGAATGACGCGATCCTTTACGGCGCCGAGGTAACGCTTTACCTGCGCGGCGACGACGCCGTGTTGCAGAAACTCGG
>JAGQOS010000499.1 GCA_020427265.1 Planctomycetales bacterium | reverse complement strand
CATGTAAATAACGAGCGGTAGCATCAATGCGATCGCACCGAAATACATCGAGAATCGGTTCTTGGAAACCGCGCGATAGATGCCGGGCGCCGAATTGAAACCGCGAAGTCCACCGTAGCGTCCCATCGTCCACTCGGCCCAGCAGAGGGGAATTCCAAGCAGAAGCAGCGAGACGAAGTACGGTAGCATGAAAGCACCGCCACCGTTCTGCGCCGCCTGGCCAGGAAAACGCAGGAAATTCCCGAGCCCGACCGCCGACCCGGCCACCGCCAAGATCACGCCAATACGCGACGCCCACTGATCGCCGCTCCCCTGGTTTCGGTTTTCCATCAGCTAGGTTCTCCCGACGGGGAATTTTGTTTCGACGTACGCAATGACTGCTGGCAAGTTTACCTATAAATCAATATGGGTCAACATCTTACGTAATGGGAGTGGGGGCGGTTATATATTTTTCAAATATACAGTTGTCAAAAATGTCGAAACATTTATCATTCATTAGGAAGCAACGCGAACAACTCGAAGCAAATACTTGGTTCAGCCGTGAAAAACAGCGAAGAAACCTCCGACGACGCCCTACTCGACCTGTTGAGGTTGCGCGGTGGGCTGCGAATTTCGGAGATGGCCGAGGCGACCGGTGTTACGGCGACTGCCGTCCGCCAACGCCTCACGCGGCTCATGGGTCAACAACTCGTGCGCCGCGAGGCGCAGCGTACCGGCCGCGGTCGGCCGAGTCATCGTTACTTGTTGACTGATAAGGGTTTGCGTACCACGGGCAATAACTATTTCGATTTGGCCTTCGCTCTGTGGAGCGAAGTTCGCGAGATCTCCGATCCCGAAATTCGTCGCGGTTTGCTGCAACGAATTGCGAACCGGCTGGCGGCAAGCTACGGCGACCAGTTGAAGGGAAGGGCCTTGATCGAGCGGATGCAGGCGATCTGCGATTTGATGGCCGAGCGTTCCCTGCCGTTTTCTGTCGAGCAGCGCGAAGGTGAGCAGCTCCCGGTGATCATGGCCGGCGCGTGCCCCTATCCCGAATTGGCGGAAAAGGATCGCAGCGTGTGCGCGATGGAAAAGATGATGTTTTCCGCCGTTTTAGGGGCCGATTTGCGGCTCGCCGCCTGCCGGCTCGACGGCGATGCTTGTTGCACCTTTGAAGCGAGCTAACGTGTTGGTATTCTATTGGGTTTGGCGCGTTTTGCCGACGGCTGCACGCCGTTGTCCCAGTACGAGAAAGAGACGGAACCAAACAAGATGACACGACCTTGGATCGAAGGACGCTTCGAAGAGAACGTGATGACCACGACTGTGGAGCAGGCGATTAACTGGGCGCGGCAGTCCAGCCTGTGGCCGCTTACCTTCGGCCTCGCCTGTTGCGCGATCGAAATGATGGCCGCCGGCGCCAGCCGCTACGATCTCGACCGCTTCGGGGCCGGCGCGTTTCGCGCCACGCCGCGGCAGGCCGACTTGATGATTGTCGCCGGCACGGTGACCTACAAAATGGCTAGCCGCGTGCGGCGGCTTTACAACTTGATGCCCGATCCCAAGTTTGTGATCGCCATGGGCGCATGCACGGTCGGCGGCGGACCGTACTTCAAGTACGGCTACCATGTGGTCAAAGGTGTCGATCTGGTCGTGCCGGTCGACGTGTATGTGCCCGGTTGCCCGCCGCGGCCTGAGGCGCTGCTCGAAGGCCTGATGCGGATCCAAGACAAACTCAAGGGACAACGCATCGCCAAACGCGCCGGTTCTGCCGGACGTGCACAGAAGGGAATCAAAATCGACGACGAACTGCCGATCCCGCACCATAGCGGCTATGTGCAACCGCCGGTCGAAGTCGAGCCGCTGCGCGATCACCAAAAAATTACTGGATAGTTCTTCCTTTCACATTCTGAATTTTGAATTTGCAAAAATGTCTGAAACGCTAAAAATCACCGGGCTCTGTGTCGCCGTCGAAGGGAAACCGATTCTCAACGGTGTCGATCTCACGATCAAACGAGGCGAGGTCCACGCCTTGATGGGGCCGAACGGCTCGGGCAAGAGCACGCTCGGCTTCGCCATCATGGGGCACCCCTCGTACGAAGTGACGGGCGGATCGATTGAACTTAATGGCGAAGATGTGCTGGCGATGGAACCCGACGAGCGGGCCCGCGCCGGCATTTTCATGGCGTTTCAGCGTCCCATGGCGATTCCCGGTGTCAAGCTGGCCGACTTCCTGCGCCACGCCACGACCAACGTTCGTAATCCGGAACGCAAGGAAGGTGAAGAACTGATCCCGATGCGCGAATTCCGCAAGGAACTGCGCGACAACATGAGCCAATTGCGGATGGACCCCGATTTCGCCCGCCGTTATGTAAACGACGGTTTTTCCGGCGGCGAAATGAAGCGGGCCGAAATCCTGCAGATGGCCATGCTGCGGCCCAAGTTTGCCATTCTCGATGAGACGGACAGTGGTCTGGATGTCGACGCGGTGCGGCTGGCCAGCCAGAGCATTGCCGACATTGGCGGCAAGGAAATGGGGATTCTCATTATCACCCATCACGACAAACTGCTGGAACACAACCATCCCGAGTTTACCCACGTGATGCTTGGCGGCCGCATCGTCGAGACTGGCGGCGCGGAGTTGGCTCAGGAACTGCATACCTCGGGTTACGATCGCATTCGCGAGAAATACCCCGAGGCGGCCAAGATCGAAGAGCAGATGCAGGACGACGCGAAAGAGGAAGCGGCTGGCGTTGCGTAACGCTTACTGCGCGGCGGACGAAGCCGCTTCGTCCGTTGCAGCAACACGAAACGAAAGTAGCAGGTTCAGTAATGGCTACCGACACAGCAATTCAGGCCGAGAAGGACTCGCTCGGCGAGATCAATAAATACAACTTCCGCACCGAGACCAAAGGCGTTTTCAAGGCCCGCAAGGGACTCGACGCCGAGATCGTCGCGCAGATTTCCGAAATGAAGGGCGAACCAGCCTGGATGCGCGATTTCCGTCTCGAATCGTTGAAGGTTTTCGAGTCGAAGCCGATGCCCAAGTGGGGCGGCAAGATCGACATCGACTTTCAGGACATCTATTACTACCTCAAGCCCACCGATCACCAGGGCAAAACCTGGGACGATGTACCGCAGGAGATTAAGGACACGTTCGATCGGCTCGGCATCCCCGAGGCGGAAAAGAAGTTCCTGGCCGGCGTGAAGGCGCAATTCGAAAGCGAAGTGGTTTACGGCTCGTTGCAGGAAGAGCTTTCGAAAAAAGGCGTCATCTTCACCGATACCGACACGGCCGTGCGCGAGCATTCCGACCTGTTGCGCGAGTACTTCGGCAAAACGATTCCACCTTCGGATAACAAATTTGCGGCGCTCAACTCGGCGGTCTGGTCGGGTGGCTCGTTCATCTACGTGCCACCGGGTGTTTCGATCGATTTCCCGCTGCAGGCCTACTTCCG
>JAGQOS010000498.1 GCA_020427265.1 Planctomycetales bacterium | reverse complement strand
GGGCGGCAAAAAACTCGCTCGACAGACGCAAGCAGTCCAGAATATGAAATGCGGCGCTGTAATGTCCACCATCGAACCACACAATTGGCGGTTTTCCGAAGGCCACCCAGAGCGATTCCGTGCAGCGGCGCGGAATCACCTCGTCGGCCGTGGCGTTGATCATCAGAATTTTTTTTCCCGCTACCCCTCCGGCATACGTAACCGGGTCGATCTGCCGCATCAGCGCGACCACCGAATTCTGCGTGTAACCCTCCGATTTCCAGCGGTCGCGGTACTTCGCCAGTTCGGGCGATTGCCAGGCCACCTGGCCGATGTCGCCTCCGGCCAGCACAGGGCAAACCTTGACGATCCTCGGCTCGGCCGTGGCGGCGAGGCTCGCCGTGATGCCGCCCAGGCTGATGCCGAACACACCGAGGCGCTCGCCATCAATCTCTTCCTGCGCCCCTAACCACGCCACTGCCCGGCGCACATCGAGCACGGCCTGGGTCATGCCGCGTACCGTCTGCTTGGGATCCGACGACACCATGCGCGCAGGCTCGCCGGGCGTGCGCCGCGGGCCATAGTAGGGCATCTTCACAAACAGCGCCGCCACTCCATGAGAAGCAAAGCGCATGCAGAACATTCGCGCCAGGGGAAAATCGCCGCCGAGGATGTGCAGCACGACCACACCTGGAACCGGCTTGCCGTTCACGGCTGAGGCCGCATCGTCGTTGCCGTCGCGATCGCCCGAGAGCGGCCGAAAATACTCGCAGTGGACCGTGTTGTTCGCTTCGTGCTTGGTCGTTACGGGCGAAGGAAAGGTCACGTGCGATACGGAATAGCTTTGTCCCACGCGTACGGTTTCTTGCTGCTGAAAATCGAATTCGTGCGCCGCCAATTGAAACCGCTCGGCGACGTTTGGCTCTTTCGTCGTAGGCTTAAACACAATGGTCCCGGTCAGTGCGGCATCGGAGGACGTTGCTTGCCGTTCAGGCGTCGACGGCTCGTCGGCGCAAGCGCCCGCCGTAAACATCACGGCGGCCAGCAGTGCGACGCACCGGACGCGATCGGTTGGAATGACGTTACAGAAGGCACGCGAAACATTCGCGGCGTGGTGGCGTTGCTTAGGATCGTTCATTTCGCTTCCAAATGACTCATCACGTTGATGATCACACCGTTGGGATCTTTCACAAAAAAGCGGCGCACACCCCAGGGCTCGTTGGTCAGCGGGTACACGATCGGCAAGCCGAGTTCCTCGGCTTTGGCGTGTACGGCATCGACGTCGGCAACTTCAATCGAAACCTGGGGATTCGCGGGGGCCGACTCCTGGGCTTGCAGCAGCGTGAGTTGGGCCGTCGGATTACTGGGCGAGACGAAGGTCATGATCCATCCCATGTCCATCGCCAATTCCATTCCCAGGCAGTCGATATAGAATTTGCGGCTCTCGTCCATCCGCTCCGATGTAATATCGGGCACTACGCGTTTGATGGTCATTATTGAGGCGCCTTTTCTGGACGAGCGCATTCGTTACCTACGTCGCTCGCGTGTTGAAGGGAACTGGGGTTTACGGCTTCTCCCACGAAAGGCCTTCGCTCATGATCGTCACCTTCGATCCGGCGCCCTCGGCGCGGACGAATAAGGTAAGCGAAGCGTCGCCGCGGGACCGTTTGAGAATCGACGACTTCGGTGTCAGCAAGTCCGCACCCGACTTATTCCAACCTTGCTTGCCAAGTTCCTGGTTGAGGAAGCTGGCGATGGTCGTCACGTTCGACGGGCATTTGTAGGTGATCTGTTTGACGAGCGTCTTGTAATTAACTTCCGACGCATTCTCGGGCATCGGCAAAGAATAGGCGCTAAGTGCAATTCCTTCGCCGGCCGACTTTGGCATCGTCCCAGCGGAAGCCGGCGGCGTGTCACGCGCGTTTGGCTTAAGCGCGGTCGCGGGCGCAGGCGTCGAAGCCGGCTTCGCCGCCTTTACAGGTGTAACGATCAACGGCAGATCGAATGTTATTTCAAAATTCGCATCACCGGTGGGTGAATCCTCCTTGCCGGCCAGCACGGCCTCGCCGCGCACGCGGCCGTTTTCCGCGCGAATTTCGCCGGTCAGTCGCGGCCCGCTCACACTCAGCGAATGGTTGGCCGCCCAAGCGTTGGAAAACGACGGTTCACCGTCGGCCGTGAACGACACCTTGGCCTGTGGCTGGAAGGGAAAGAAGTGATCGTCGGTCCCGTCCTTGGCCAACGACTTTTTCAATTCGCTCGCGTCGATCGCGCGATCGCTGAGCATGATGTGCGTCATCATCTCGTCGAAAAACTTCGCTTGATACGCCACGCCGTGCATCAGCACATAGCCCTTTCCGCCAAGCGTCAGCTTTCCTTTGGCCAGGTCCTTCGTCGCGGCCGGCTGTTGCGCCAGGGCAGGGGAGGCCCACAGGAACGCCAGCAACCAACACGACAAGCGGACTTGCGAACTTCGACGCCACATAACGAGCCTCCACGAGATGCGATGAGTCGGCCGGTGCGGCAGCGCCAAGCACGATGCTCGCCGGCCACGGGGCAAACGGTAATTCTAATCTCTCTTTCGAAAGAAAAGAACAATCCGCGGATGCGAATTCCTATTGGCTTCCTCAGCGAAACGCGCTTGCCCTGCCGATGCAAAGCCCCGGAGTCTAAGGCGCGCTGCGTCCGCTCGCGCAAAACTCGTCGAGCCTGGCCTTGAGCCGGCGCACGATTTCCGGGTGTTTGACATACAAATTGTGCCGCTCGCCCGGATCGTCGGCCAGGTTGTAGAGTTGCCCCGGGGCATCGGGGGCCTCGTCGGGCAGGGCGTAGAGCTTCATACCCCAGCGGCCGTCGCGCGAGTAATCGTTGCCGCCGGAACCGCGATGGTCCAGGTATTTCCACGGGCCCTCGCGAATCGAGAGCGCCAGCGAGATCGTTTGCTCCAGCATATTGCGTCGCACCGGTTCGTCGCCTTGCGATCCCAGCAACACGGGCAGCATGTTGTAGCTGTCTTCGGCCGCATTCTCAGGCAAGCGTTGGCCGACGATCGCCGCGCAGGTGGCCATCACGTCGGTCAGGCTGGTAAGTTGACTGCTCGTTGCGCCGGCCGCAACCTTACCTGGCCAGCGAACGATAAACGGTGTGCGATGGCCGCCTTCCCACTGATCGCGTTTCACGCCTCGCCAGGGGCGTGCGCCGTCGTGGTCGTACGTCGCGCGCATGTCGAGCACCGTGGGAACCTCGGGGCCGTTGTCGCTGGCGAAAACGACGAGCGTGTTGTCGGCGACTTTCAACCTATCGAGTGTGGCGAGCAACTCGCCGACGACGTAATCCATCTCATGAAGAAAATCGCCGTGCGGCCCGGCTTTGGTCGCGCCCTGAAATCGTCTGGCTGCGAACGACGGCAGGTGCACGGCCTGCATCGAGTGGTAAAAAAAAAACGGCTTCGCCGGCGAC
>JAGQOS010000497.1 GCA_020427265.1 Planctomycetales bacterium | reverse complement strand
GGTGTACGTCGATCTCAATTCCAACGGCGCGCTCGACGCCGGCGAGCCGAACGCCACGACCGACGTCGACGGCCTCTACACGATTGCCGACGTTCCCTATGGCACGCACGCGGTGCGCGAAGTCGTGCCGCCCGGCTACACGCCGACAAATCCGGCCGGCGGCGTGCGGACGACGTTGCTGCTCAACGGCGAAAACCGGGCCGATTTTGACTTCGGCAATCGCGAGCCGACCGACTTCACGATTACCGGAACTGTCTTCCACGACGCCAATGGCAACGGTCTTCGCGATGCAGATGAACGCGGCCTAAGCGGCATTACCATCTACCTCGACTTAAACGACAACGGCCTACTCGACGCGGGCGAGCCGGTGTCGATCACGTCGATCGATCAGTTCTTTACCCCGGCCGTCGACGAGGCGGGAAATTATGCGTTCACGCATTTGGCAAGAGGCTCTTTTCAAGTGCGCCAGGTGGTTCCGGTCGAGTTAGAGCGCACACCCGCCGAACAGCGCGTGCACTCGGTCTCGGTTGGCCCGTTGAGCGCGGCCGACGTGAACTTCGCCGATCAATTCCGCGCCAATGAAATCCACGGCGTCGTCTTCGACGATACCGACGGCGACGGCGTGCACGACGCCAACGAATACGCCCGCCCGGGCATCTCGATTTACATCGACCTCGACCGCGACGATGTCTACGATCCCGACGAACCGCACACAGTCACCGGCGAAGACGGATCTTACTCCTTCGTCGATCTTACGCCCGGCGATTACGTCGTTCGCGAAGATCACGGCGGACACGGCCCGCACACTTATCCGACGACGTCGGGCGGCATTCTTTGGCCGGAGGGGACTAGCCACGCCGCAATCGGTAACGTCACGCCCACGAGCATTACCACTTCGCTCGCTCAAGGCGAGTCATACACGCAAACGGTCAGCCTCACGCTCCCCGGCGCCGGCGGCATAACGAATCTCGTCGACGTCTTCCTCTTGTTCGACGATACGGGAAGTTTCACAACCAACAGCCCGATTGTGCGCGCAGCGTTTCCCGAAATCATTACGACACTACAAGGGTTGCTGCCGGGCGTCGATTTGGGGTTCGGCGTCGGCCGATTGGAGGAATATGGCGGTTTCGGCGGCGAGAATCCCAACGGACGTCCGTTTACCTTGAACCAGCCGATCGTCGCCGCCTCGAACCCCGGCTTCTCGGCGTCGATTCAAGCGGCACTCGACCGGACGGCGCCCGGGTTTGGTGGCGACGCACCCGAGACCGATATTGAAGCACTCTATCAGCTCGTCACAGGGCTTGGATTCGACGGCAACAACAACGGCACAACCACCGACAGCGGCGCAGCGGGGCTCGCCTCGACGCAAGTCACGCCCGGCGCTAGCGGTGACGTACCTGCCTTCGCCTCGTTTACAGCCGACCCGGCAAATGGCGTGCTGGCGCCCGATGGAAACATTGGCGGCGGCGGATTCCGCCCCGGCGCGCTCCCCGTGATTCTGTTGGCCACCGACACAGGTGTTGTCTATCAACCGCGCGGCGAAACTAGTATTACAGGATTGGGCGGGCTGACGCTGCCTCTTTCCGACCTCACCAGCTTGTCGCGCGCCACAACTCCCTTCAGTGCCGGCGCCGGAATTCAGGATACGGTTACGGCACTCAACGCGTTGGGGGCGCTTGTCGTGGGTTTGGGAACGAATGACCTGGCTACCACCGCACCGCGTCAGACTCTCGAAGCGCTGGCAAAACTCACGGGAGCGGTCAATCAGACTATTTCGTCGGTCGACAACGGAACGGCCGACCCGATTGATCCGGGTGATCCGTTCTATTTCAAAATCGCCACCGATTTCGGACCGACCGTCGCCAATGGAATCGTCAGTGCGATCCAGAACGCCGTGACCAGCGTGGCCGTCGATATCACGCTGCGTGCGTCCGACCCGCGTGTTCAGATCATCAATCACACAGGCACGTTGGCTGGCGTCGCGGCCGGAGACACGGCTACCTTCGATGTCGAATTCATCGGCGACGGCAAACCTCATCGATTCGATCTACAATTCGTCCGCGAGGGTACGAGCGTTGTGCTCGGCTCGATCCCAGTCGTGCTCGGCACACCAATCGTTGGCGAAGGATACCACTACGACGACCTCGAAGACGGCGAAATCCACCGCTCCTCGCACTTCGGAAACTACGTCCCGAACGTCGCTCCCAGCTTTACGGCGGGCGCCGATCAAACGGCCGATGATTCCGCGGGGCCGCAAACAGTTCCCGGCTGGGCCACGGCCATCAGCCCAGGGGCCGAAACGGAATTCGCCCAAACTCTCACGTTCGAAGTTTCGAGCGACAATCCAAGCCTGTTTGCGGCAGCGCCGGCGGTTGCTCCCGATGGAACGCTCTCGTTCACACCAGCATTGAATGCCAGCGGTGCCGCACTCGTTTCGATCGTGTTGCACGATGATGGAGGGATCGGACCAAGTGGCAGCGATACCAGCGCGCCCCAGACATTCACGATCGAAGTTATCGCCGCGAACGAAGCCCCGGTGGCAGCAGATGATAGCGGCTACTCAGTCGATGCCGATTCCGTGCTTTCGGTTCCGGTCGCAGAAGGGGTTTTGGGGAACGATACAGATGCCGATGGCGATGCGATCACCGCTTCGGTAGTCACTGGCCCGGCCAATGGTTCGCTCACGCTCAATGCCGACGGGTCGTTCGATTACACGCCGAACACCGGCTTCGTGGGAACCGATTCATTCACGTATGTGGCCAACGACGGCGCGCTCGATTCGAATACGGCAACCGTTACGATCACGGTCAGCGAACCGGCGTTCCCCGTCGGCACGACGTTCATCATCGATAACGGCGATGCGGTCGGTTACAGCGAAACGGCCAACTGGCGTTACTGGACACCAAGCGGTGTTTATGGCGGCGACGCCGCGCACAGCCGCGAGATCGACGGCGTCGACACGGCCACCTGGACATTTAGCGGACTCGTGCCGGGCGAGTATCGCGTGTCGAGCACCTGGAAGATTCATCCCAACCGCGCGACGAACGCTGCGTATGAAGTCTTCGACGGCGCGGCTTCGATCGCCAACGTGCCGATGAATCAGCAAATCGCTCCCGATGATTTCTACGACGCGACCAGCGACTGGACGTGGGAAGACCTGGGCGGGCCGTACATGATCGCCGGCGACACGTTGACCGTGACGTTGACCGACCTGGGCGCCGACGGCTATGTGATCGCCGACGCGGTGCGGATCGAGTTCCTGGCGCCGGCGGCCGATGGCGTTTCGATCACCGCGACCGACGCCGACAAGCCGGAAGGCGCCAGCGGCACGACCGACTTCACGTTCACCGTCACGCGCACCGGCGATGTGAGCGGCGCGGCCAGTGTCGACTACGCCGTGACCGGCAGTGGCGCCAATCCGGCCAATGCGGCCGACTTCGGCGGCG
>JAGQOS010000496.1 GCA_020427265.1 Planctomycetales bacterium | reverse complement strand
CAGCCGGCATTGCGCCTTTCAAGTTTAGCGAGTTTTCTGGTTCGCCGGCCTCGACGTCCGAAACGACACTCGAGTTGCTCGAAGACGTACAGCTTGATCTGAAAATCGAGTTGGGACGCACCCGCATGCACTTGGAAGAAGTGCTTCGACTCAACAAGGGCGCCGTCGTGGCGCTCGACAAGCTGGCCGGCGACCCGGTCGACATCTATGTGAATGGCCGGCTGATCGCTCGCGGCGAAGTGCTGGTCTTGAACGACAATTTTTGCGTGCGCGTCGCCGAACTCGTCGTCGGCAGTTCGGCGGTCGCCTAGCGAGGCTTGCGGAGCAAGCAGCGCGGTTAAGAAGTAATGAGGCACGGATGCCACGACCCGCGGCGATGCTGATCGCGACCGCCTGGATTCACTTCGCCGTTTCGGCGAATGCGCAGGACGATCTCGCGCCCCTGGCATTTCCGCCATCCGAAACGCGCCGTCTCGATAGCTCGGAATCCGTGCGTGCCCGAGCAGGGCAAACTTTGGCTCGCAACATTCTGGCGCCGCGCAGCGAAGTTGTGCCCGCCGGTCATCAGGTTCCCATCGCCGCGGTGTCGTCGAATGAACTCGCACCGCTAAAGAAGCCAATCGCCACGCTCGACCTTCCCGATGCGCCTGCCGCCGGAGACAAGCTTCCTCAATCGCCCGTGCCCGGCTTGGGAACGGTCGTCGGCGCGCTGTGTCTTGTGCTCGGCGCGTTCTTTCTCGTGGCTTGGTTAGTTCGCAAGTCGATGCCCGCTGCCGCGGCAACATTGCCGGCCGACGTGGCGGAACCGCTGGGAAGAATTCTATTGGCTCCCAGACATTACGCACACCTGATTCGTCTCGGCAACAAACTCCTGCTTGTCTCGCTTTCGCAAGCTGGGGCGGAAACCCTGGCCGAGGTCACGGACCCGGTCGAGGTCGACCGCCTGTCGGGCATTTGCCGGCAGACACATCCGCACAGTTCGACCAACGCGTTTCGTCAGGTGTTCGAGCAGTTTGCGACCCAAAAGACGCCTTCCGGATTTCTAGGCGAAGAGGCATCGCGTCCCCGCGAGTTGCAAGACTACCCCAAAGTTTCGCCGGAGCGCCCTCATGCCTAACACATTCGCGCTGCGGAATTGGAAGCGATTCGCGTTAACCGCGACGGCCGTGCTCATATTCGTCTTGGCAAGCCTTAGCGAAGCACCGGCCCTGGCTCAGGACGCCCCCAACAGCAGCGCCTCGCTGGAATTGCCCGGCGGCATTGGCAATCCGGAGAAATGGACCAGCCCCGAAGGGCTGACGTCGACGATTCAGGTGATGCTTTTGCTAACTGTCATCAGCCTGGCGCCGGCCATTTTGCTAATGACCACGAGCTTTGTGCGTATCGTTGTGGTTCTGGGCCTGCTGCGGCAAGCCCTTGGCACACAACAATTGCCGCCGAGCCAGGTCATTACGTCGATCGCCATGTTTATGACCCTGCTGATTATGACACCGGTTTGGACGGAAACCTACGAGCAGGGAATTCGCCCGTACACGCAGCGAGAAATTTCGCTCTCGGATGCCTGGACGGCCGGCACCTTGCCGATTCGCCGCTTCATGGCCGATCAGATTCGCCGTACGGAGAACGATGAAGACGTCTATCTGTTCCTGAGCTACCTGCGAGACGAACCGGTTGACTCGGCGGGCAATCGGCCCGACTACGTTTACTACGGAGCAAAGGAAGGCCAACGCGAGGTGCCATTGCGCGCCTTAGTGCCGGCCTTCATGTTGAGCGAACTGAAAACAGCATTTTTGATCGGTTTCCAAATCTATCTGCCTTTCGTCATTCTCGACATCGTTGTAGCGAGCGTTACGATTTCGATGGGCATGATGATGCTTCCGCCCGTGCTGGTCTCGCTGCCGTTCAAACTGCTGCTGTTCGTGCTCGTCGACGGCTGGCATTTGGTGGTGGATATGCTTATGCAAAGCTTTCAACTCTGGACCTAGCGAGCTCGAACGTTGACACCATCGGATGCAATCGATCTTGCGCGACAGGCGATCATCATGCTGCTATTGATGTGCGCTCCGGTGCTCCTGGCAGGCTTGATCGTGGGCTTGCTCGTCGGCCTGCTGCAAGCGCTTACCCAGATCCAGGAACAGACCGTGGCGTTTGTGCCCAAGCTGGTCGCCATGGTGTTGGCCCTGAGCGTCTCGTTACCGTGGTTGATTAGCCGCATGATCGAATATTCGCAAACGCTCTTTGCCGGAATTCCGGACCGGCTGTAGCGATTGTGCGCGGAGGCTCGCAAGGCGAACCATGGGCATCTTCGAAACTTTCCTGACGCAACAGTTTCTCATTTTCGTCCTCGTGCTTGCGCGTCTGGGCGGATTGATGACCACAGCCCCCATCTTCGGTTCCCAGACCGCTCCGGTCCGCATTCGCGGCCTGTTGGCCGTAGGCATGACGCTGGTCGTGGCGCCGCACTTTTTCGGCCGCCCCATCGCCATGCCTGATTCGGTCCTGGGGATGGGAATCCTGATCGCCGGTGAAATCCTCGTGGGCCTGGCCTACGCGCTCTGTTTGCTGATCATTTTTTCGGGCGTGCAAGTCGCCGGACAGATCATCGGACAATTGAGCGGCATGATGCTGGCCGACGTTTTCGATCCCACGTTCGACGCTCAAAGCCCGATCTTCTCGCAACTGCTCTACATGCTGAGCCTGGCCGTTTTTCTACTGATTGGCGGACATCGCATGGCGGTTGGCGCCCTGCTCGACACGTTTCAAGCTTTGCCGCCGGGTTTGGCAACGATTGGCGACTCTGTGCCCGCCGCGCTGATCCACGTGCTTTCGGAAAGTTTCACGCTCGGCATTCGCGCCGTCGCTCCGGTGATGGCCGCTTTATTGCTGGCCACACTTGTGATGGGGTTGATCAGCCGCACGCTGCCGCAACTGAACATCCTGGCTTTTGGCTTCGGGCTAAACGCGCTGATCTTACATAGCGCTCTGTTCCTGTCGCTCGGCGGAATCGCGTGGACACTGCAAGGTGAATTTGAACCGGTAATCGACCATGTCCACCAGGCGATTCTCGAAGACGCCGCGCCGCGACCTGCCAATGCCGAATGACGAAAGTTCACACTAGTTGCTAGCAGCTAGTTGCCAATAGCTCTTAATCCATGCCCGAACAATCCGGCGAACGATCACAGGATGCGACACCGTATCGCCGGCAGCAAGCCCGCGAGAAGGGGCAGGTCGCGCAGAGTCAAGATTTGGCGTCGGCCGTGATTCTCGTGGCCGGGGTCCTCGTGTTGATGAGCTTCGGCTCGGCGCTGATGCACTTTATGGGGTACACAATGCGCGAACAGGTGGGCGGACCAGCCTGGCTGATCGCCGATCGCAATTTCCTGCTCCAGCAGTGCGATCAAATACTCGAAGGGCTTGCCAAGGTCATGTTGCCGATCCTGTTAATCATGATGGCCACGGCGGCCGGCGTGCAGCT